>JAHISK010000072.1 GCA_018818105.1 Candidatus Omnitrophota bacterium
CGAACTTATTTTCTTTTTGAACCAGTTAAAGATGTAATTCATTTTGTTAATAACACTACAAGCTAAGTCTATAAAAGGTTTTAATCCACTAAAGAGAGCTTGATCAGCCCAATCAGCAATGTGCTCTTTCGCTTCATCAATATCATCGCATTCATAAATTTGCATAAAACTTTCTTTTAAAAGCATCGCCTTATATATTGGCTCATTAAGGTCGCATAATTTTTTTAAAGTTATTTCTTGTCTTTCAGATAATTTGCTTTTTTTCTTCAGTAAAACGAATCTTTGTTTGCAATTCGCAAGATTGATAAACTCCTGATCTTTATTTTTTCTTGTCTTTCGCGACTCGTCTTTACGTACTTGGTCGATTGCTTTATTCGCTTTTTGTACCGCGTGAAATCTATCTAAAACAACTGTGGCATTAACCGCATACTTGTTAGTCGAACTAATATATGTCTGAGCCCCATCTAAAGCCACTGATTCTATTTTTTCACATTTATCTTTTCCTATAGAATCGTAGTATTTATTAAGGATTTCGGCTTTTCTACCTTTAGCGTTCCATGTTATAACTTTTTCATTTACGTCAATTACATTTGTCAAATAACGGTGGTGTTTTTTCCAGGCTACTTCGTCTACGCTGATATTCAGCGATGCCGGAGTTGGGTTTAACCGTTTATCAAATAACGCTTCTAAAATTTCTTTATCAACACGATATATAAGGTTCTTTCTTAATTAATGTGGTATTTATGGCTAATTTTGTGACATTAGCCACAAAACAAAGTGTGTTGCCGTATTTACGTAACCTATTGGCTTGCTTTAGCTTGAGCTTTTTACAAGCTCCGCTCAAGCAAACAAAAATTGTGTACAACACAATGATTTTGGCGTTTAAACAAGGTGTAAAAGTAATTTTGACTTTACCTACTGTGTTACATAGGGTTATAGAAAAAACATCACATTTAATAAGAAAGAACAGTTTTTACTGTACTAAGACCGCGCCGGATTGCTCCATAAAGGCATCCGGCACTAGGTTGATGAGCTCGAATAGATGTTTGGCACAGGGTCGTTCTGATGTTGAATTGAGATTAAGTCAGATGTATGTTTTTATTAATTATTTAAGAATATTAAAATATATATTTCAGAAGAATATACAACGGAAGTTTTTTATCTCTTGACAGCAGGGGTCATATAGATGTTAGACTATTTATTATTTTTGAAATAGACTCCCAAATGTATAAGTAAGGATTTCTCAATTTCTTTTAATTTTTCTATCGAGACTTTTCCTAAAGATTTCACCAACCGTTTCTTATCTATAGTTCTTATCTGGTTACATTTTGCCTTAGAGCTTTTTAATAATCCTGATTCTTGGGAGGGGAGAAGTGCTTCAAAGGGATAGATTTTTTCTATATTAGAAGTAATGGGGACAACAGTTACAGTTTGTGCGACTTGATTATTTATGTCATTGGAAATTATTAAGGCAGGACGAGTTTTATTGATTTCGGAACCAATCGTGGGATCCAAACATACAAGATAAATTTCGCCCCTCTCGGGAAATTTTTTTAATTCCATTCTTCTAAGCCTGCCTTTTCCCAGTCAGCCTGTAGCTTGACATCCTCTTTGGATGTTGCCTTGTAGCCTTCTAATAGGAGATTTTCTATTTTCTGCTTCCTTTCTCGTTCAAGTTTTTCTTCTAATGCTATGGCAATGAAGCGGCTTTTATTATGTTTACTTGCTATTTTTCTTGCTGTTTCATCGGGTAATGTAATGTTTAAACGGGTCATGCGTATCACCTCCTGTATAAAGTATACAATATATCATGCGTATTGTCAATGCGCACGAGTAAATTGTTTTTGATCCCGTGAAAGCGGTTTCACTATATTTTTTTGCCTTGTAGCCCTGCTTTTTCTTCAATATATCTTATTATCTCCGTAAATCTCATTTTATCTTGTAGTTGCTTTTCTAATATTTGTCGTTTTGATGCTTTTCTTTTGGAGGAGTTAAATAAATGTGTAAAAGGTATTCGTAGGATAGCAGGGCGAATGTCAATCTTTTCATGTAAATCTATTTGATGTCCGTTATGAAAAGTAATAGTTAATTTTAGGTTTTCTACAATTGGCGAAGTATTCACATATTCTGCAATGTCACTATAAGATAAACTTTTTATTTGGTCGTATTTCAAGGTTGCGATTTTTGATTTAATTACGGTTTTTTCGGATGTGTAAGTTCCGAATTTAATACTCATATTTTTATTTTATTTGTCTAACATTCAAACTCACCTGCTGGTAGCCGACGCCGAAGGCGGCGGGTAACAGTCAGGTGTAGTGCGTTGTTAGATGTTTTTATTTCTATTCCGGGTTTAGGCCCTTTATTTCCCTTGTCTCATTCCTATTGTCTGAGGCACGTTGTATCAAAAAGTCTCTCACCGTGACATAGTCTTCGTTTTTCAAACATATGCCACAGCAGATTTCGAACTTTCGTTGCTTTACCAGAAGATAAAGAACTGTTCCCAAAGCCCATTGAGATTCCCAAACATGGCTAAGTGTATTGTATGGAATCTGAACGGTACGGAGTTGTAGAAATCCGGTCGGAAGAAGAAGGGAATCTTCACCGAGTTCTATATACCGATGACAGGCAACCCTACGGAGAACTAGAAGTAACACCATCAGGAGCAGAATCGAAATCACGGTTATTATCCCAATAGAGATAGGAAACCAACCCACGACAAGTAAAACCATTATAACGAGGGCTGTGGCAAAATTCCAAAGGATAATCCTCTAAGACGGGTCATATAAATATTTTGTAGGTAAAACCATTATATCTTTCACGGAATAGTTTTAATCCATCTTAAATTCTAAATTTTTCAATTCCTATATTTTTTTCATCTAACATCTTAATATACGCACTTCCTTTTTTCCGAAATTATTAGTTTTATGATATCATTGAGGCGTGAAAAAGTCAAAAAAATCATTATCAAGTGTTCTTTTTTGCCCTATAATAGCAGAAAATAAGTATTTCGTAAAAAAGGAAGATATCCATTGATTTATACTTCTTCCGGATTTATTGCTCTATATTTTCCTTCAGCTAAATCACCTAATCGTAAATTTCCTATCCTTACTCTTACAAGGTGAATAACCATAAATCCTAGGTTTTTAAATAGCCGGCGTAAATGCCTTTTTTTTCCTTCACTTATTATTACTTTAACTACACTCTCCCCCGCGCCTTTATTTAAAATTCTTATTCTTTTAACTTTCAAACAATCGCCTTCATCCATTACGCCTTTTTCCGTGCGACGGCAATCAGCTGCCCTCAACTCCCCTTTTAACCTTACTAAATATTCTTTCTCTACCTCAAATTTTGGATGAGTTAGCTCATAACAAAACTCCCCGTCATTAGTAAGAATTATTAAGCCGCAGGAGTTCTTATCTAGCCTGCCGACAGGATAAATTCCTTTAAATTTTTTCGGTAAACAATCCATTATTAGCCTACTAGCAAATTCATCTTTTAATGTAGTAGTTACCCCTTGAGGTTTATTAAACATAATATATATCTGATTTTGAAGAGAAATACCTTGATTATTAACACTGACTTTATCGCCGGATTTAACCTGATAAGATAAATCTTTCAGAACTTCTCCATTTATCTTAACCTCACCCTTCTTGATTAAGTCATCGGCTTTACGCCGGGAAGTATATCCGCTTTTTGAAATATAGGCGTTTAATCGCATAAATTGACTCCTTTCATATTGATTAACTTTATAGATACAGTAAAAAACTTTACTTTCATTCGCGCATGATAAAATAGTTGACTAATCCCGCGGCAAAAACGGCAGCTGTTTCAACTCTTAAAATATCCGGCGCTAACTTAATAAATTTAAAATTATTATTAGCTAACGCGCTATATTCTTGAGGTGAAAAATCTCCTACCGGGCCCACGACAATAAGAACGTCACCCTCGGCGGGAGTAATATCCTGTTTAATAATTTTTCCATCAACAGATCCGGCTATTTTTAACGCGTACGACCGAAGTATCAAATCATTAAATTTTATAGTCTCTTCAATTTTTGGCAGCCATAACCGGTCTGACTGCCGCGCCGCTTCTGTAGCTATTTTCTGCCAGCGGTTAACTTTATTTATTGAAGGGAACTTATTGATACTACGTTCACTAATAAAAGGAACAAATCCGAAAACGCCTAATTCCACGCATTTCTGAAGGATAAAATCAATTCTTTCTTCTCTAACCAGGGGAAAGCCTAAGTATATTCTTTTTTTAGGCTGATCCTGCTTACGCTCAGATTTATCTTTAACAACCGCCACCGTAGTTCTACTAACTTTTTCAATAAAATAACGGACTTCTTGCCCTTTTCCGTCAAAAAGATATAACGGCTCATCTTTTTTAAGACGGCATACATCTTTTATTTTATGAACTACCGCTTTATCCGATAGAGTAATACTAGTACCAAAACTATCCGGCCAATATATTCTTTCTTTGAACATAATAATAAAGATATAAGAAGTAAGATGTAAGAAGTAAGATGTAAGAAGTAAGATGTAAGATGTAAGATGTAAGATGTAAGATGTAAGAAATAAGACAAAGACAAAAAATACGGATTAAGAATTAGAAAAAAATATAGATTTAAGCACCTATCTCTATTTCTTTACTATTTAATAACTTATCTTATTCAATTTTTACTTCTTTCTTACCTATTTTATTCTTTCTTCTTATCCCCTCTTACTTCTTACTTCTTACTCACTAAACACTATCGCCTGGTACGTCTGCACCTTTATATCTTTAAAATTTGTTTCCCAATAGTCAGCAGGCGCGCCGCCTTTAGCGCAAAGATGAGATAAAAACTCTCTCTTATCAGGTATTTGTTCCCAAACTTGCGGTAAATAGGTTGATGACCCATACTTTGTTACAATAATCACGCCATCTCTTAACGGTTGTAATTTATCTAACAATTCTTGTGTTGAACTAACCGCTAAAACCACCGGTTCGGTTAAAACACTAATCTCTATTTCTATATCTTTCAGTATCTCATAAGATACCGGCAAAAATCTTATATCCTCCGTTGCTGAATAAATAGCGAACTCAGGGATAACTTTATATAACGGCATATCAGCAACCATCTTGCCAATACAGCCGCGAAGTTTACCGTTTTTATGTAAAGTAACAAAAGCTCCTCTCTTAGCTTTAAGATTATCAGAATCTACTTTAACTTCAGGTTTACTGCCGTCTTTTAAAAAGCTTTCTAACGTACTGCGCGCGATTTTTAATAACGTATCTTTATCCTCATGAGTTAAACCATCCCCCTGCGCCATACCTTCCCCCTCCTTCTTAATAGTTCGTAGTTTTTTATACGCTACCGCGCTCATATACCCAACAACTCTACCTTTATCACTGGCGGTATCGCCGGAATTAGCGTACTTTAAAATTTCGATATCCGCCGCCTGACTTTTTACGTACATTAAAAAGGCAATTGCCGGACATAATCCGCACCCTCGCCCTTCACCACTACGCCATGAATCCCATAACGCTGAGGCATCTTTATTCTTAATAAAATTAACGGTTTCTAAATCTTTTTTAACTGCCTGCTGATACTCAAGATAATGAGAAAGATCGGTTGAAACAACTATGAGAACCTTTTTATCTTTAGAAATCTCATCAATTTTACCGGAGATTTCTTCTAAATCATTAAGAGTTACTTCACCGAAAAGGATAGGAACTATTTTTACTTTACCTAAAGACTTAATAATGAAAGGCAACTGAACTTCCAGCGAATGCTCATTATTAAAATAAACTTTGTTAAATTGAGCAAACGCTAACGAGCTAAAACGAGAAGCGATTCGCCCATCCACAGACAACTTTCCTAATGGTGTATTGAATATGCCATCATCATAAATACTTATACCTTTAAACCGATAATGATGCGAAGAACCAAGAAGAATAACCGTATCAAACTTCTTTCCCGCTAAACTTTTATACCCATACGCAGCAACAGACCCGGAATAAACGTATCCGGCATGAGGAGAGATTATCCCTAAAACATCCCCAGAAACAGCAGAAACAGATGAAAGATCTGCTTCTGCTAAAAATCTATCGACCATAGAACTTAACGCCTTTTTATCCGCGGGATAAAAACTGCCGCTAAACTGAGCCTCTTTTATGTTTTTAGCGTACACTCCTGAAGATATCAAAACGGAAAGAATTAAAACACATATCCTTCTCATAAGGTATATTTTAACGGGACGACCCCCTCGGACATACTCGGGATTCCCTCCGGTCACAAAACCGTCCCCTACATACTAAACACTAATAACTATTCACTAACGACTAATAAAATGGACCGGAGGAGATTCGAACTCCCGACCCCTACGTTGCGAACGTAGTATTCTCCCAACTGAACTACCGGCCCATATTTTTATTAATTCGTAGTTATGAGTTTAAAATTCATAGTAACCAACGTAAAAGATTCTTTCTACGAACTACTGCACTTGCGCCAAAAAAATATATATGTCAATAAACAATTACATTTAAACTAATAAGGATAATAAAAAGGTAAGTTAATACTCTGTTGAGATATCAGCACAATACGCATCGCTAGGCTCGTTACAAAATTCACTACTACAATAGTCATTATCCGCGACCATACAACCCGTGCCAGTACATGCGGCACAACAATCAATATCTCCAGAGACCGCGCCGGTACAATCTTTTTGACCGTTAACTATTACCATAGTCACATTTAAATTATTCAGACCAAAATTACTATTTATATCATCTTCAACATTATCTCTGCTGTTACCGGCACCGCCAATCTTCAACCGCTGATTGGCATCAATTACCGCACTTTGCACAGTATAAAACGCTTTCATTCGCTGAACTTTGTGTTCAGCGATTCTTGCCTCGTTACTCATAAAATATAGAGAAATAACCGCGAAGCCGGAAAGAACCACCAGCACAATCATAACCACAACCAGCACTACACTTTTTCGCATCGTAAAATTATCCGATAACGCTTATCATGAATATTAACTACCACATGACCCTCTCTAGCCAGCCAACCTAAACTCATGAGGATTAAATTACGTGATTTATCTACTCCATTTACTAACTGGTCTAGATCAACTTCTCCGTGCTTATCTAAAAAATGCCAAATTTCACCCGCGACTATTCCTATTTCGGTAATCATCTTTTTTATTCACACTCCCACAAAAAGAACACTGCCAATAATTTAAAGAAGGAAAAATGAAACAAATGGTCGTACAGACTTCGCAAGTTTCCTTCTTCAAGTTGCTTTCTTTTCTAAAATTAACTGCCCAACGGCTGCTTATGCACTCAATAAAATGCGCTATTATTATGCTAATACTGAAAAAAATGCCGACTAAAAATGTGAATTCTATTTTCATTTTTATTCTATCACCCCGTCTAACTTTGTCCAGGAAAATTTCTCTTTCAAAGATAAAACTGATTCTCTAAGATACTGCTGCACGGATATGTTCTTCTTAGAATCTACCGAAAGCTTCTGCGGATATAAAAAAATAACTTTTCCAGAATCAGCGCATAAAACTTTATATGGTATTTTTTCCTTCTTATTAGCAGGAAAAGCGGTCTGTCTTTCCCATAAATACAAATAATCATTTCTTTCTTTTAAAAGTATCTTACCCTCTGACACCACCGGCAATGGGTATTTATCTTTATGCAATTCATGATGAGAATTTTTACCATTTACCCAACTAGAAGAAAAATAATCTTGTCTTACCTGACTTGCGGAAAGATCTACCCCTTTAGGGATGGGTATAATCCCTTTCCTGCTAAATATGTCTCCCTTTTCAAGAATACTTGGCCAACAATATATAAGGGGAGTTTTCTTTACATTAAAATACGGATAAACAAATAAAAGTACAAATAGATGTACTATCAATGATAGGATTAACGCAAAAAAGAAGCCTTTCCACCACATATTATCAGTGATCCTAATAGGGATTTTCTTGACGAAACTTATAACGATTTATTATCTTAAATTTACAACAATTAATTTCAATCAATTTCTGCAATTTTCTATAAGTATCACGGCATTTATTACTATTCTTGGTTCGTCGTCGCGATGCCTATTTTTTCTATCCCTTCTTTTTTACATAAATCCCATATTTTAACGACAACACCTAAACTAGCATCACGATCTGATTTTATAAAAATAGAATTATTTTTTTTCTTTTTTAATAAACCCTTTAACTCCGCTAACGTTACAGGCTCTCCATCACAATATAATATATCTTCACTGGAAACAACAATCACTAGCGTCTGAGTATTTATTTCCTCAGATGTTACCGCCTTAGGAAGTTTAACATTTATTCCCGGCATAACTATAAAGTTAGACGTAAGCATAAAAAACACAAGAAGAAGAAATATACAATCAATCAGCGGAGCTATATCTATTTGCCGTAATCCAGACTCAACTCTTAATCGTTTCTTAAACTTCACAGACATACCTCCTTATTTTTTCTCCGCAAAAATAGAACCCCGATTCATCGGGGTGGTCTATTCTCGATTTTCTATTATCAAAAATCTTGACTACCTATAAGATGTCTTTGGGAATGAACTTCAATCAATTCAGTAGCCGCGCGCTCAGATTCAAGAACAAGCAAATTAACTTTTTGAACAAAATAATTATAAGCAATATATGTAGGAATAGCTATGCACAACCCTGCTACAGTGGTAAGAAGAGCTTCCCATATTCCTCCTGCTAAATCCGCGGGGTTAACAATACCAATGCTTGCCGTTTTCTGTTCAATGATATAAAAACATTTAACTAACCCCACAACTGTCCCAAGAAGCCCTATTAACGGCGATATATGAGCAATAGTACTTAAAAAATGTAAATTCTTCTCTAATTTAGGAATCTCATATAACGAGGTGTCTTCCATAGACTCTTTAATAATATCCTTGGTTTCATCATAATGTAAAATACCTGCTTTTAAAATAGTTGTAACATGATAAGGCTTTTCATCACAAACCTCGATAGCGGCAGCCGATCTACCCCCTCGAACAAACTCTAAAATTTGAGATACTATTGAAGGAGTATTATGTTTAATGCTTGAAAAAAACAATATCCGTTCAATAATAATCGCCAGAGAAAACACCGAACATATTAATATCGGCAACATTATCCATCCACCTTTAACTATTAAATACAACATTTTTTACCTCCATTTTTAACGGATAACGTTTAACGTAGAAAAAAATATTTCCTATCCGCTCTCCGCTAAACGCTATATTTTATTCCAACTCATCCAACCGAGCTTTAGCAATTTTAGATTCTTCTACCTCTAAACCAGCAACTTTGCGATAGATTTCTTTCGCGGCACCGAAATTGGACTCTTTCTCATATATCCGTCCAATACGAAAATATGCTTTAACTTTATACTCATCATCATCAAACATATAAATGATTTTAAAGTAATTATCAATAGCTTCTTTATTCTGATTAAGCTTCTCCAAACATACCGCGTTAGAAAACCTGAGTTTGGGCGAATCTAATCCGACTTCTATTGCTTTTGTAAAAAAGCTAACCGCCGCCTTATAATCCTTCATATCTTTATAAAGAAAAGCTTTATCTAAAATAGCGCTTTTTGCTAAAGTAATGTTAGAGGCTATAAGCTCATCATAAATAGCTAAGGCATCTTTATTCATACCTTCCTGTACATATACTTTTGCTAAATACATTTTAGCTTTATAAGAAAGAGATGAGTTTTGCTCACTTAAATCTTTGAGATATTTTTTAGCTTTAGCCAAATCTCCCATCTGCCAATAAAGATGGCCTAAAGAAAGCATCCCTTCTTGTGATGAAGAGGAATTGTTAAAATCGTCTATGATTTTTTTATAGTACTTTTCTGCTACCTGAAAATTATTTTCTTTTTCATATAGCCCTCCTAAATACAACGTCACAGCCGCGCTATATTCTGAATAAGGAAATTTGTCTAAAAATCCTTCCCAAATCTTTTTTGCTTTATCAAATAAAGATAAATTCAGATAGGCATTGCCCATATCAATATAGACAAGTTCTTCTATTTCTCTATCTTTAAATTTTCCTAAAACCGTCTTGAAAGCTTCTATCGCCTCGCTATATTCTTTATTATTAAAAAAACATTTACCATAAAGGTAATATACCTTTGGCATCCAACTATCACGAGAAAATCTATCAATAAAATCAGTTAATAATGCTTTTGCTTCCTGATAGGAGCCTTTAGAGAAATAAGCTACCGCTAAATAATACTGAGCTTGAGGAAGGAGCCTTGAAGAAGGAAAGTTATCTTTAAGATTCCTTAATGCCATCAACGCCTCTTCTAACCTTTCTGTCTTTAAGAAAATTAATCCTATCTGAAACTGAATATAATCAATATAAGCCGTATTTGGATTATTTCTTAATATCTCATTATAAAGATCCAATGCCTTACTATACTCGCCGGCTTCTTGATAGGCATCAGCAATTTGTACTTGTGAACTTATTTTAACGACTGGGTTAGTTGTATCTTTTAACGTCTTTTTAAACTCTTCAATAGCTGACCTAAAGGCTCCTGTCTTTAAATAACACCAGGCTAACCCATAATGCGCCCGTTCAAAAATATCGGGATATGAAGAATCTTTAAAATTATCGATAATATACCGATACACCGTTAATGAATCATTTATTCTACCCATTTCATAAAGAGTATCTGCTTTGTTTAAATATATATCCATAAGATAATTACTTTGATTAAACGTTTCTATAAAATTGTCAAATATATCTAACGCGCGTTTATGTTCTCGTTTCTTTAAAAAATAAGTTCCTTGAGAAAAAAGGCGTAACTGGTCACCGCGTATTTCATCAATATTATCCTTAGCTTTAAGAAAATCTTCTTTCCCGAGATAACTAAATCCTAATCCTTGATAAATCAAATCATCTAACCCATTATCACTTTTAAATTTTAAGCTCCGCTGATAATTTATAATCGCTTTATCAAACTCTTTATAAGCATAGTCCGCTTCACCTAGATAAAAATAACTCCTTGGGCCAAACCTACCTTTAGGATATACTTTTAAGTACTGTTGGGCTAAAGACCGTAGTTGAGAATACTTTTTCCGGTGAAAATAAAAATCTAGAAGCTGATTATACGCGTTTTCTAAAAGCTCGTCTTCCTTACATTCGTTAATCACCCTAACAAGTAAATCCTGAGCTTGACTATCTTGACCCAACTCTAAATAACTATTTGCTGTCAACATGTACGCCCACCATATATATTCTGAATTAGGATAATCATCTATAACCTTACGTCCATACTTAAGAGAATCCTTAAAGTTTTTACCTTTAAAATGGACTTCCCCCAGCCAATAATACGCCTGCTCCCAAACTTTACTAGCCTTATCTTTATCGATAATCAAATTAAGAATGTCTAAAGCGTTGGAATAATCATTCTTGAAATAATAACACTTGGCGATAAAAACTTGAGCGTCATACACTTTTTCACTTTCAGGAAAATCTTTAGTAAATCTCTTGAACAACAATCTGGCAGCCTTATAAAACCCATCAGAAAAAGCTTTGCTAGCAACAAAAAATTTCTCCTCTTCATCGCTTAAAGAAAACGCCGCGCCAGAAAAACAAAATAAAACAGCTAAAAAAACAATAAACGTTCTTATCTTAAACATCTCCACCCCATATCATTTTAAATTTACC
This sequence comes from Candidatus Omnitrophota bacterium, assembly GCA_018818105.1. Lineage (GTDB taxonomy): Bacteria > Omnitrophota > Gorgyraeia > Duberdicusellales > 4484-171 > JAHISK01. Next base: position 11,705 of record JAHISK010000072.1, read on the forward strand.
ATTTACCATTTACCATTTTAAATTATCAAACATTAATTCTTCCAAATATTAATTTTAAACAAAATTTTTCTTCAAACCCTGTCCTGTCCCCCTGAACCCTATATCTTATTATCTTCCTTGACCCTTATATATCAATTTCTCTCTCAAAAACTTCCCTGTATACGATTCCTTACACTGACTCACTTCTTGCGGATCACCACAAACAACAATGTTGCCGCCAGCATCTCCGCCCTCAGGACCTAAATCAATAATATAATCAGCACATTTTATCACATCTAAATTATGCTCTATCACCAAAATTGTATTTTTTTTATCTACTAATCGATGTAATACATAAAGAAGTTTCTTAACATCCTCAAAATGCAGGCCAGTTGTAGGCTCATCAAGTATGTAAATAGTCTTTCCTGTTGACTTTTTGCGTAACTGTGCCGCTAGCTTAATTCTTTGGGCTTCTCCTCCCGAAAGAGTTGTTGCCGCTTGACCTAAAGTAATATACCCTAACCCCACATCTATTAAAGTTTGCAGAATATTTCTTATTTGAGGAAAATTCTCAAACAACTGAAAAGATTGCTCAACATTCATTTCTAAAACATCAGAAATATTGCTGCCTTTAAATTTAACATCTAAAGTCTGTTCATTAAATCGCCTACCGCGACATACTTGGCAGGGAACATACACATCAGGAAGAAAATGCATCTCAATTTTTTTTGTCCCCTCCCCGCGACAAGCCTCACACCTACCTCCTGAAACATTAAAACTAAACCGTGCCTGCTTATACCCCCGAGTTTTAGCTTGAGGAAGCTGACTAAAAACACTTCTTATATGCGTAAACACACCGGTATAAGTCGCTGGATTTGAACGTGGAGTTCTACCTATCGGCGACTGGTCAACAATAATAACTTTATCAATATTTTCTAATCCTTCTATTTTTTCATGTTTCCCAGGCTTTTCTCTGGAATTATATAAACTTTTTGTTAACGCTTTATATAAAATATCTTCTACTAACGTAGATTTTCCCGACCCAGAAACACCTGTAACACAATTAAAAACTCCTAAAACAACTTTAACCTTAATATTCTTTAAATTATGTTCGCCGGCACCCTTTATTAAAAGAACCGGTTTATCTTTATACGGTCTTCTTACAACCGGTACCGCTATCCTTTCCTGTCCGTTTAGATATTTTGCTGTTAGCGTGTTCGCGTTTTTTATATTTTTACTCTCACCTGAATAAACAATTTTACCGCCTCTAACTCCGGCGCCAGGGCCAATATCTATTATCCAGTCACAGGCACGAATCATTTGTTCATCATGCTCTACCACAATCACTGTATTTCCTATTTGTTTTAAATTATCTAATGCCGAAATCAACTTTTTATCATCTCTAGGATGCAACCCTATCGTAGGCTCATCAAGTATATATATCACTCCTGATAAAGCCGACCCAACTTGAGTAGCTAACTTTATTCTTTGAGCTTCTCCTCCTGATAACGTTGAGCTTAATCTATCTAATGATAAGTATCCTAACCCAACATTATTACAAAAGAAAAGGCGTTTACTTATTTCCTTCACAATATGATGAGCAATTTTCTCTTCATAAGGATTTAACGCTAATTTAGAAAAGAATCCTAAAGCAGTATCTATATCCATCTTTATGACATCCCATATAGATTTATTTTTAATATACACGGATAAACTTTCTTTTCGTAACCTAGCGCCCCCACATTGAGGGCAAGATAGCTTTGACATATACCCAGCAATCTGATGTTTGACGTATTCACTATCTGTCGTTTTAAAC
>JAHISK010000073.1 GCA_018818105.1 Candidatus Omnitrophota bacterium
CATCAATTATGGTATATCATAAAACAAGAGGGGGCGCCAGTACTTTTTTATTTTTTTATTGATAAAGGATTAGGAGGCAATCCCTCGTTTACTCACCCATTACAAAATTCTTTTGGAAATTTATTTAGAAATAGGATTTATTCCGGAATTCACTTAAGATTTTTTTATATATTGCAAAGCTTTTTTTGCTACTTCTTCAGGGTAGACTTTTTTTAAACACAAGAAGCTTTGCTTACAATTATGAGCTAGACATACAGTACATCCCACGTCTTGATGAAAATAAGTTGATTTTTTACCTCGAGGTTTCCATCTTGTCGGTGATAATCCAGGGTTTTTTCTTCCAAAAATAGATATCACAGGAGTATTTAGGCTAGACGCGATATGCACAGGACCAGAATCATTAGAAATAAATAACACCGCGCGCTTAAGGAGTGATCCCATTTGTGGTAGAGTTAATTTTCCTCTGAAATCTATAGTGTTGTGTTCTTGTACAAGTTGGTTACCGAACTGTATATCTTCTTTTGCTGTTACAATAATGATTTTTAAATCAATTTTATCATTTATAATTTTTATTAATTCTGAAAAATACGCTTGAGGCCATTTTTTTGATAAACAGGATGCTGAAGGATGTATTACGATAAATTTTTCATCAGGTATCAATCCCGAGGTATTAAGCATGTCCTCTATTTTTTTTTCAGCATCCTCTTTTATTGGGAAGTATGTTGTTTTATCAACAATGGGTACTTTCAATGGTTTTAAGATATCTAAAGTATATTCTACTTCATGTTTTTTCCCTTCCTGTTTTTTGTGAGGCATTTTTTTTGTAAGCAGCCATCCCATTTTTTTGTTCCAGCCGATTCGTAAAGGTATACCGGCAAAAAACGCTATAAGATGAGCCCGGTTTGTTGGATGCAAAATGATTGCCCAGTCAAATTTATTTTTGCGCAATCGAAGCGCGAATTTAAATGTAGCTAGCATACTTTTATGCCTACCGTATTTATCATATACAATAACTTCATTTAAATGAGGGTTCCCTTCTATGGCGTCTAAGGTATACGGCCGGCACATAAACGCTATATGCGCTTGGGGATAAGCTTGTCGTAAATTTGTAATTACCGGAGTAGATAATATGACATCGCCCAGCCGGTCTGTTCTTATGATTAATATTTTTTTAGGGTGTTTGGTCATGTTTTAATTTATCTTGTAGGGGCGTTGCTTGCCTACGCCCGTAATAATATAAAATTGTTAACAATTGGTTGAATATATCATTAGACCAATCATATCCCATGGCATATCTATAATTAATAATCGGGCGTAGACAAGCGACGCCCCTACAATAGTCTTTTCGCCGCATCTAACACATCATTCCTATCTATACTTTGCATACAAACATTGTTTTTACATTTAAGGTTATAACATGGCACCTTGCATTCAGCTTTTTGTGTCGTTGATCCACAAATTATTTTTACGTGGTTACCACGGGGCGCGGTTATTTTACTTGAAGTAGGGCCAAATAGCGCGATAGTTTTTATGTCTAGGGCGGCAGCTAAGTGAGCAGGTCCGGAATCATTAGATATGAAAAGGTTAAAGTTTGTTATTAGCGCGGCCAGTTCATCTAGTGTCGTTTTCCCGCACATATCATATGAAGTATGATGCATTTTTTCTAGTACTTGGTTTGTAATGTTTTTATCTTTATATGTTCCGATAAAAAAAACGGCACAATTGAGTTCAGCGATTAATTTATCCGCTAAATAAGCAAAATTTGCCGCGGGCCATCGTTTAAGAGTCCAGTTTGCCGAAGGGTTAATTCCGATAAAGATACTATGTTTTCGCCGGATAGGCTGTAAAAAGTGATTTATTTTATCTTCCGCTTTTTTTGAAATATAAATTTGTGGTTGGCGATGGTGTATTTTAATTCCCACTTTTTCAAAAAGGTGTAAGTAATAGTCCTGACGATGAAGGGCTTTAGTTGGCTCCGGAATCTTTTTTGTAAGAATAAAAAAATTTTTAGGGCGGGCATAACCAATGCGATGTTTAATTCCCGCCCCCCAACAAATCAATGCTCGGCTAAAAGAGCGGTGGACGAGAAAGGCCATATCAAATTTTTTTTGGCGTAGAGTTCTAACTAAAGCAAGTTTTTCAATGAAACTTTTTTTTAAGGCATCATCATCAAACGGTATAACTTCATCAACATAAGGATTATTTCTAAATACACCAGCTACTCGTTGAGGCGCTAAAACGGATACTTCTAAAGAAGGATTTTTCTCTTTTAACGCTCTGGGAATAGGGGTCATCATAATAGCATCCCCTAACCAATTAACCGATACAATTAGTACTTTTTCCATAATATTTATTAGCGCATAGCGTTTAGCGGATAGTGAAAAAAAAGCTAGTAGATAGTTTTCCTATCCGCTAAACGCTATGCGCTAGATTAGTATGGATCCTTCACTTTTTTAAATATATTGTAGAACCCGCTTAGTTTTGCCCATAATCTAATTCCTAAATCGCGGTTAGTTACTTTTATTCTTCTTAACGCAAACCGGTTTAGTTTGTTAGAATATCCTCTATTAGTTGAACAGGCACATAGATAATCAGCGTTTTTGACTTCTTCCAATACGCGTTTATCAAAAGCGCCTAACGGAAAAGCGATTGTCTTTATTTCTTGGTCAAAACTGTCTTGGAGGTTATGTTTAGACGCGTGGATTTCTTCTTTTAATTGAGTAGCATCAATAGCTGGTAGATAGGCGTGAGTTAAGGTATGTGACCCGATTTTTACGGGAGTATCTTTTAAGAACCATCTTACATCGTTAGGAGTTAAGTAATCTTCTTTTCCCAGTTTTTCTGGAATTATAAATATTGTAGCGGGAAACCTGAAAAGTTTTAATATTCTTGTTGCTTCTAAATTATCCTTATATCCGTCATCAAAAGTTATAACTACAGAATCTCGTGGTATTTCAGTTCCTTTAATGATTGCCTGGCAGTAGTCATCAAGAGACATAACAGTATATTGTTTTTCGTGAATAAACTTCATCTGTTGATAGAAAACTTCTGGCGAAACCGCGGCATATTTACCTACTTTACTTTTATCTATAGCATGGTACATAAGTATTGGGGTCTGCCAGTTAACGGCGATATATCCCCAAAAACATAGAAAAGCGACAAATAGAAAGATGAGACTGAATTTTAGAATTTTCTTCATGATACTACTGTAATCAATGTCTTATATACCTTTTCTGTGTTTTCTGCCATGTTTTCCAAAGAGAATATTTTCACGCGTTCTTTTGCCGCGGCTATAATCTTTCTTTTTAAAGTTTCGTTTATAATAACATCCATAATAGCGTTTTGTAAAGATATTTCGTCATAGCTATAAAATAAAATACCGGTTTCTTTATCTTTAATGATTTCACTAATGCCGCCTACGTTAAAACCAATTACGGGTATTTCTTTGGCGAATGCTTCGATAATAGAATAACCAAACCCCTCCTTTTTCGACGGCATAATAAGTACATCTAGTATATCTAAAAAATCTTCCGCTTTCCAGTTAATAAATCTTATATTTTCTTGTAGATTTTGCTGGTGTATAAGGGTTTTTAACTGATTTTCCATTTTTCCTGTACCGGCAAGTAAAAGATAACAGTTTTTATGTTTTGATAATAAAGATTTTAACGCGCGTACCGCTAAAAAATGGCCTTTTTCTTCAGAAATTCGCCCTAAGATTCCAATTATAAACTGATTTTCATTGAATCCGCAGTCAGCTTTGGTTTTACTATGATGAGAGAACTGTTTTATATCAATACCGTTATAAACGACAAAGATATTGTCACTGTGTATATTTAGGTCTTTTATAAGGTGTTGTTTTACAGCAGTACTTACTGCCAGCGTCTTTGTTCCCGCGAATTTCAATAGTTTTCTAAATATAGTAGGCCGGTAATATCCGTGAAAAGCGCTGATATAAGGTATTTTTAATAATTTTGAAAGAAAGAAGCCTAAGCATTGAGTGACACGGCTGTTAGAGTGAATTATTTCAATATTGTTTTTTTTAATAAAGGGTAGTAAGTTAAATAACGATAGAGTTATTTTCGGGCTGCATATTGATTTTGTCTGTATCGGAATAGTTCTGTGACAAACACCTTCTACGTCAAGTTTAGATACCCATTCTCCGCCGCGAGACGCGACCCAAACGGTATTTCCCCGCTTCTTTAGGCCAATAGCCAAATTAAGGACATATCGGGATACGCCGCCTTTATTGAGATGAGTGGTTAAAATTAAAATGTTCATCTATTTTAATTAATATATAGATACTTGCTCACTACGTTCGCGATATTTATTGAGATTCATAGAAATTTGTTGTTTATGAACTTCCATACAATCAATTTCGATAAATTTCACGAACGAAGTAAGTATATTTCAATAAATTTCAATGACTAATATTTCTTAATATATTTTCTATTTTCTTAAATACTTCATTCGGTGTGATTTTTTGCATACAAAGATTTTTTTCTGATAATTTGCATTGAGGTTTATAACAGAATGAACAATCTAGTTTTTTGGTAAAAACAGTTATGTTTTTGCTTTTAACAATATGACGAGTTGGGTCTGTTGGTCCAAAAAGAGCAATTGTTGGGATATCTAGCGCTGTGGCTAAATGTAAAGGAGCTGTATCAGGTGTTACGAAAACGCTTAATTTAGAGATAACAAAAGATAGATCGGCTAAAGTTGTTTTTCCGCAGAGATTAATTAGGCGAATTTTGATGCTATTTTCAATTTTGTCGGCTAAATGTTTAGCTGTCTCGTCTCCAATAAGAATAACTTTATATGACGGTAAATTTTTATTAATTAACTTTATAAGATTAATAATATGTTTAGGCGGCCATCTTTTTGATTCCCACCGCCGTGAGGCAGAAATACTTATGCCGATAAACTTTGTATTGTCAGGCAACGCGATTTTACTGCTAGTTCCTCCCTTCCAAAAGATGAGTTTTCGTTCTTTAAATTTTACGCCGATACATTGGAGTATTCTTTCTTGCGATGTAAGAGGGGTATCCTCTCGATTAAGCTTTATGTTTTTAGTTAAAAGCTTGCCCCAGCGTAAAGAATAACCAACAGATTTTTTCGGGAAACTTAACCAGGAGATAAGATGCGATGCCTTATTGTTTTGAAAATCAATTATATAGTCAAATGATTTGCGTCGTAACGCCTTACTAAGGGTTAAAATACTTTTTATATTTTTATAGTCATTGTCTACAGTGATAATTTCATCTATATAAGGGCAGTCGTAAAGTAATGGTGAATATTTTTTTGACGTAAGAATGGTGAGACGATTATCATGGATTTGTTCTTTCAGCGCTTTTAATGCTGGAAACGATAGTATTAAATCGCCAAGAGAAGATATTTTTATTACGAGAATCCTTTTTAAGGATAAAGACGCCTTATAAACTTTTTCGGTTTCACTGAGGCATTTCTCCATTGTGTAATGATTTATCACTTTTTGATAGGCATTTTTTACCATGTCTTTAGTATAAGCGGGTGTATTTATTATCTTTATAATACTGTCAGCGATTGCCTGTGGTGATTGGGCGTCAATTAAAATGCCGTCTTTACCGTCTTGGATAATTTCGTTGAATCCGCCTACTTTTGTCGCGATTACAGGTACACCACTGGCAAAAGCTTCAATAATTACTCTTCCGAAAGATTCTTCAATAACAGAAGGAGCCACTAAAACTCTCGCGGTCATTAACACGTTTTCTATGTCTTGGCGAAAATCTATAAATTGTACATTATGGGTTAAAGATAAAGCGCTGACTAAACTTTTTAAGTGGTTGTAATATTTTAGTTTAGAGTTATCGGGGGATCCGATAATTTGCAGCTTTAGTAGGGGGTTGAACCTGACTACTTTTTTAAATCCCTGAATTAAATATTCATATCCTTTTGATGGAGATATTCTGCCTACACTGACAATAGTATTACTTTCCGTTTTTTGAGAATAGTCGATGAATTTAAATTTAGCCGTGTTGACCCATCGAGGGATAATGACAATTTTTTCTTCGCCGACGTCAAAGGTTTCTTTCATATGACGAGCTATTATTCGTGACGGACAGATAACAAATTTACCCCATCCCATAACTTCGCTCCAAAATTTAGTTTTATACATACCATGAGCGGTAGTTATGAATTCTGTATTACTATCGCGTGAAGCAAAAAAACTTATCCATGCTGGAACACGGCTTCTCGCGTGAATGATATCGATGTTTTCGTTTTTTAGTATCTTTCTTATTTTAGGAATAAGAAAAAGAGATAACAGTGATTTTTTAAATACAGGCAGTTGATAATGGGTAATGTCTTCTTTTTCTAATTCTTGGGTTAATCTTCCCCCGCCACTTATAACAATATTATCTATATGACTGTTTTTAAAGTGTTTGGTTAAATCCAGCACTCCCCGTTCAACACCGCCGACATTCATCTTGGGTAGAATTTGAATTATTTTCATATCTTTATTAAATAGATGTAAGAAGCCAGAAGTAAGATGTAAGAAAAGATTTGAACTAGCTAGTATGTTCGATTAATATTGAAATTCTCTTTTTCCTTAAATCCTTACTGGTATTTTTCCCATTTTCCCTCTTCCCTCTTCCCTCTTCCCTCTTCCCTCTTCCATCTTACTTCTTACTTCTTGTTTCTTGTCTCTTGCCTCTTTCTCACAATATCTGCCTTATTGCGTCTTTTATAATCGCCTTATTTTGTTCAAAAATATTAGATATTTTTAAGTTCGTGATATCTTTTATATTATACGGTTTTTCTAAGAAATTAGCTTCGTCTTTTATTGATTGAAGAAAAACATTATGTTTGGCTGTCTGATTCTCTAAAGCGACACATACACAAGGCTTTTTTGAAGAAATAATTTCTGATATCATAGAAATGCTCTCATCGCTTACAAAAACAATTTCCGATAATGATATAAATCCGTCAAAAACAAAATCATAGTTTGTTTTGCTAGGATAACAAATTGCTTCTGTATTCTTGAAATTCGTCAATTTATGAGTAATATAATCCTCCGCTTCCTTAGGCGTTCTCCTCGATGTGCTTATAAGAAGTTTATATCCTGTTGTTTGGGAGAATAGTATTAATTTATCAATAAAAACTTTTAAATTATTGAGAAAGTCAATTTTAGTACTTAATGGACCGCCTAATAAAAACGAAATTTTTTTGTTGTCGCTAAGTTTAAAAAACTGCCGGCAAGTTTGTCCTTTTTCTGTTAAATCATGAGGGTAAACAAGAGCGCCTTTAATTTCTACATTATTTTTCGAGTAGACGCGGTCATGTTTAGGTATTACGGCAATATCAAATTTCCCTAAAGGGATATTCGGCCTTAGAATAACTACGGATTTGGAGTCAAGATAGGAAGAAAATAATTTATTTATAGGAGCAAGTAAGCTTCCCGCGCTAATTATGATATCGGCGTAAGTTTTTTGTAATTTGAAATAAGTTTCAGTAGTTAATATGGTTTTTAAACATTTTCCGCATCCGCAGCAGCTTTTTCCACTAACAAAAGCGCATATTTCGCCTAATCCTCGAGAAAGGCGATTTTTATACGTTATTTCGATAATTCTATCGTTTATAATATAGTTTTCTTCCTCCCTTAAAAATGATAAAAAAGCTTTGGTTTGTTTAATGTGTCCAATTTTTCCGTCGCTTAAGATTAAAACTTCTAAATTCTTTTTTCGTTTAAACCGTTTGTATGACCAAATGTAGACGTCGGGATGTTTTCTTAGTTCATTTTCATATAGTTGGTTTAGGTGAGAAATCATTTCTTCTTCACTTTTTCCTTGGGGAGATAAAGGTTCATGAATTTGACAGATATGGTGGAAACCTTTATCGCGATAAGTAAATCCGGGATAAATTTTTTTATTGAATTTTTTTGATAAGTAAACCGCGCCCCCGGGAGTTGGAACTAATTGTGAGAAAAATTCGGACAGTTTAGCATTATCTTCAGCGCCATGGTCTACGATAACACCGATTATTTGGTTATTTAGTAAATGGCGTATTAGGGGTTTAAGGGAGGAGTAAATAGATATACCATAATTATTTTCTCTACATTCATTAAGGAATTTATCGAACCCTTTAATTCTTTGTTTTTTGACTAAAACAGCTAACTTGTAATCTTTAGTAAAAACCGTGTTGACTAGTTCATAGTTACCTTCATGAATGCCTACAAGGATTCCTCCTTCGGAGGTATTAATGTTTTCTTTTCCATTAATTTGAACATAATTGGTTAGACGCGGCGCTATTATTATTTCGATAATGCTTAATCCTAAATTACGAAAGCTCCAACGTAAAATTTTGTGTATTTGATCAGTTCCTTTTTCAGGAAAAGCCATTTTTATATTTTTAAAGGCGGTACGCCGTTTTTTACCGTTTAGATAGAAAATTATACCCAACGCTTTGCCTAATAGAAAACACAACCATAAGGGAGTTCGCATCAATAGATATTGAATAAATTTTGCAAATTTATACATATTGAAAAAAATCAATAATCCTGTAGGGACATTTCATATAATTATTTTTTCTATTTCCCGTAAAAACGCATCTTCATTTTCTATTACCATATCTACCTCCAGTATATATATATTAATCCCGGATATTTCTTCAGGAAGATGGTATTTATCCTTAGTTGTGATTATTATATCGTGAATTTGTTCTTTATGAAGAGATTCTCTTAATGTCGAGAATTCGCTATCAGTTAGTTTGTAATGGTCTGGATAAGAAATTTCTTTTAATATGGTAAGATTTAAGCTTTTAAGGGTATTAAAGAAGCCTTGAGGGTAACCAATGGCTGTTATAGCGCCAAATCGTCTCATCATTAAGTCCGGTAAAGTATACTCGTTATTATGTAGATCGGTAATTTTTTTAACGGTATAACGTGCCGAGAATATTTTTAAATGCCTAAATTTATTAAGGAGAAACTCTTTCGTTTTATCTGGGTTTTTTAATTCGTTAATATAGTTTATTATAACAATCTGGGCGCGTTTTAACGAATTAAGTGGTTCGCGAAAAATATTAGCTGGGATAAGGGTAAAGTTGCTTCTGAATTCTCTCGCGCCCATTACAACAATATTTAAATCCCTATTTAATTTTCTATGTTGAAATCCATCATCAAGAATAAATAGATCAAATTCAGAAGCTAAGTCTTTTGCTAAAGAGGCTCTATTTATGTTAGAGTATACATCTTTTGTTGTTTGATTGAGCAATTTGCCTTCATCATCACCATATCCGCGACGTAGAATGGCTGTTTTAATTTTTTTAGATACCTTTTTGTAGAGCCAAATAGTTAAGGTTGTTTTTCCTGAGCCAGCCCAGGATATATTCCCTAAACTTATGACTTTTTTAGGTGAGGTAAAAGCCTTAAAAATTCCTGTGTCATAAAAAAAGTTTCTTAAGCTAACAATACAACTGTAAAGCAGCGAAAGACTGAAAAACAAACAATGAAAAAATAAATCTCCGCCTTTTTTTTTATCCTTCTCCAGAAACCTTAAATACCATTTTTTAATTTGTAATATCATATAATATCGATTTATGTAGGGACAGGCCTTGCGCCTGTCCGCATAATAATATATTTTTATATCATGTCTATGAAACGGACAGGCGCAAGGCCTGTCCCTACATAATAAATAAAAACAAACATAATCCTATAAACATCGCATTATCAAATGCAGATTTTTTTCCAGACTTCTTTTTTCTCCTTCAAATACTTCGGCGCATTTATTTCTTAAGTTGCTTCGCAAACTCATATCTTCAGTTAATTCAAAAATAACTTCTTTCAATTTTTGGTTATCAGATACTTTAATTCCCGCGCTTTTATTTAAAACAACTTCGACGATATCAGGAAAGTTGTCCATATACGGTCCAAATACAGTAGGTTTAAGGAAATATATTGGTTCAAGGATATTTTGACCGCCGTGTTTTATAAGGCTGCCGCCTACAAAACAGATATCGCTAATACTATAAAAATATATTAATTCGCCGATAACATCCAGAATGAAAATGTTTTTTTCTCTGCGGGGAGGGAATTTTTTTAGTTTGCTTATTCGTATAGGATTAAATCCCAACGATAAAGCGTATTTTTCAATTGAATTGATTCTCTCAATGTGGCGAGGGGCGATAAGTAATGATGTGTTTTTTGACGTTAAAATAAGTTCTTTATAGATATCTAAAATTATTTTTTCTTCGGGGTGGTGCGTGCTGGCGGCAGTTATAAGAAGACGATTATCTTCTTTAAGTAACGGGATATATTTATTTTTTGTGCGTACTAGGCGAGTTTCGCTAAAAAAAATGCTTTCAAATTTCATGTTGCCGCTGATAGTAACTTTTTCTTTTTTGCAGCCTAAAGCAATAAAGCGATTTTGGTAAAATTCATTTTGAACTCCAATATACGAGCAGTTATTTAACGTCTGTTTTATAAAAGGTTTTACATATTTATATCGATGAAAGGCTTTATCAGAAATTCGTCCATTAATAATAACTATTGGTATGTTTCTCCTTTTTAGTTGGTGAAAAAGATTAGGCCATATTTCAGTTTCTACGGTAATAAATATTCGAGGATTTATTAAGCGTATAACTTTATTTAGAATAAATGATATATCAAATGGGAAGAAAATTATTCTTGCTTTTTTTGAGTACTTTTTTTTCGCGATATTATTTCCTGTTAATGTTGTCGTTGATATAACTATAGTATAATCAAGAGTCTCATTTAGCTTTTTTATAAGTGTTCCAATAAGGTTTGCTTCTCCGACACTAACTACATGTATCCATATTGTTTTTTTAGAATTAGAAGGAAATTTTTTTATGCGGCCAAATTTTTCTGCCAGAGATTTAAATGTTATTTTCCTTCGGCAGAAATATATCGGTAAGTATATAAAAAAACCTAAAATGAAAAGAATATCGTATATCCAAAATAAAATAATCATTTTGCCCTTGGATGCGCTTTTTCGTAAACACTTTTTAACGAGTCTATCGTTAAATGAGTATAAACTTGCGTTGTTGATATACTACTATGGCCTAGGAGTTCTTGGACACTGCGTAAATCCGCGCCTCTATTTAAAAGATGGGTCGCGAATGAATGCCGTAAAGTATGGGGAGATATCTTAAGTGTTAAAGAGCTCTTTTTTATGTATCTGTTTAAAATGTCTCTTACTCCTTTATCCGTTAATGTCGATCCATTTTTATTTAATAGGAGGGAAGGGTTATTATCGATTCGTTTATCTAAGTATTTTTTTAGGCTTTCGACGGCCGGTTCGCCTAAAGGAAGAAGCCTTTCTTTTCTGCCCTTTCCTCGAACTTTAACAATTCCGCTTATTAAATCTAAGGCATTTTTTTTTAAAGAAACGAGTTCTGAGATTCTGGCGCCTGTAGAATATAGAAATTCTAGTATTGCTTTGTCTCGAAGGCTTAAAATATCGTTGCTAACAGGTATCGCCATAAGTTTATTTATATCCGGTTCGGTTAAAAAATTAGGTAAATTCTTTTCTAAACGGGGATATATTAAGGCTGAGGCAGGATTGTTTTTCATTTCCCCTTCTCGAACCATAAATTTGAAAAAACTCTTTAATGTTGATATTTTTCTTGCTAATGTGCTTTTTTTTAAGTTTTTTTCAGATAGCGTCCGTAAAAATTTACGTAACAAAAAATAGTCAATTTTTTTTATATCGGTTGTTTTTATAAATATGAGGAATTCTTGAAATTCCTTTAAATCAATTCGGTAGTTTATCAGTGTGTGATGAGAATAATTTTTTTCGACACTAATATAATTTAAAAACCGGTCAATATAATATGTGAATGGAAACATAATTTCAGATTTATTTTATATGTGTAGGGGAGGGTTTGTAACCCTCCCCTACAGATTCTGATTTTGTTTCTTCCGGGAGTTTCCTGGAGGTGAAATGGCATTCAGGAAATTTACTGCATCCATAAAAAAATTGTCCCTTTTTATTTCTTCTTTGAATTAATTTTCCTTCTTTACAATCCGGACAGCTAACATCCGTGGTGATACTTTCAGCGTATCGACAGGTAGGAAATGTTTCACAACTCAAAAACTTACCTTTTCTAGACCATTTTATTACTAATTTGGCGCCGCATTGGGGACAAATCTTATCAGAAAATACAACTTCTTTTTGAACGGAAACCATAGCTTTATCAACATTCTCTTTAAATGCCGGATAGAAATCACGTAAAATTTGTTTCCATTGCAATTCTCCTTCTTCAACCTTATCAAGCTTTTCTTCGATCGATGCGGTAAAATTCTCATCCATTATTTCCGAAAACCATTCTTTTAGGAGTTTTGTAACTTTTTCTCCTAAATCAGTAGATACAAAATAACCTTTTTCTCGATTCATATATTGACGTCGAAGAAGGGTATATATAGTCGGCGCGTAAGTCGACGGCCGTCCAATTCCTTTTTCTTCCAGTAGTTTAACTAGTGACGCGTCATTAAAATGCGGCGGAGGTTTTGTTGTATGTTCGCTAAGCGTTATATCCTCTAGTGTTAGAGTTTCGTTTTCGCTTAGATTCTGAAGATTGAGTTCTTTTTCTTCATCTTCATCTTCTTTTTTGCTAACTTTAAGAAATCCGTCAAATAAGATTTTTCTTCCTTCGGCACTAAATTCGGCATTATCAGAGCGAATAATAACTTTTGTGTTTTCATAAAGCACTTCTTTCATGAAGGAAGAAATAAACCGATGCCATATAAGATTATAGAGTTTTGCTTCGTCCGCTGTTATGATAGGCTCTAAATCGTGGGAATATCGACAGACACTAGTTGGCCGAATTGCTTCATGCGCGAGTTGTGCCCCTTTTTTTTCTTTATATTTATATTCTTTTTCAGGTAAATACTCTTGGCCATAGGTATCGACAATAAATTCTTTTACTTCCTTTTTTGCTTTAGGGCTTACATGGAAAGAATCGGTTCTCATATAGGTAATAAGGCCAACAGTTTTATCTTTTATTTGCGCTCCTTCATATAGTTTTTGAGCAATAAGCATTGTTTTTTGAGAAGAAAACCGTAATTTACTAAAAGCTTCCTGTTGTAGTAACGAAGTTGTATGCGGCGGAGGGGGATTACGTTTAGTATTGCGTTTTAATATTTTACTTACGATAAATTTTTCTTTTTTAATTTCTTCGATGCAATTTCGCGCTTCTTCTTTAGAATCAAATGGTATGTCTTTACCTTTATATTTATTTAATTTCGCTGTAACAATAGTATCGCCATATTTAAATTTAGCCTCAATTCCATATGTAGTTTTAGATGTGAACGCTTTAATTTCTTTTTCTCTTTCAACAATAAACTTTAATGTCACGGATTGGACTCTCCCTGCCGATAACCCTCTCACAATTTTCTTCCATAACAACGGAGAAAGAGAATACCCTACTATTCTATCTAGCACTCTGCGGGCAATTTGCGCGTTAACCTTAGATATATTTACTTGACTGGGCTGTTGGAAGGCTTCAAGTAGAGCGTCGTCAGTAATTTCATGAAAAACAACTCTCCTAAAACTGTCTGAAGTAATTACTGGAGTTTTTTTCTTGCGCGGTTTAGATGCCGTTTTTTTAGCTTTAGATCTAGATTTAGAAAGTTTTTCCTTTAATAATTCTTGTTGAATATGCCAACTGATTGCTTCTCCTTCTCTATCGGGATCTGTCGCGAGGTAAATGACTTCTTTGTTTTTCGCTTCTTTTTTTAAAACATTAATAATTTTTTCTTTACCTTTTATTACTTTATAAGACGGCTCAAAGTCATTATCAACATCAACTGATAATCTCCTAGCCGGTAAATCTACTACGTGTCCCATTGAAGAGGTTACATAGTAGTCTTTCCCCAATATTGAAGAAATAGTTTTTGCTTTTGTAGGTGATTCAACTATAACTAAATATTTACTTTTACTCATAATTCACTGGTTTTTTTATCTCTGTAATCGTTTTTTAATCTGTGTAATCAGGCGTTGGTGCTATTTTGCAACAGCGCCATTAATGTAAATACGTGTTTTTTATAAAACAAGACGGTTTTATTTCCTTTATTAAACCTTTTAATTGTAAATTAAGGATAATTTTATTTATCATCGCCGGATTAGTATTACTTTTTATAAGTAGTTCTTCTAAATAAGCTCCTTCGTTATGAATCATATCCAAAATTATTTTTTCGTCAGGATTAAGATTGGCATCGTAACTTATTGTTTGCTGTTGGTAAGGTATATTTAACTCATTTAATATATCATCAATTGAATCAACAAGCGTAGCTCCTTCCTTTATAAGACGGTGGGTTCCTCTGCTTAGAGGTGAATCTACGTTTCCTGGAATAGCAAAAACTTCACGATTTTGTTCGCAAGCAAGCCGAGCGGTAATAAGCGCGCCGCTTCGCGTTGCTGCCTCAACTACTAAAACGCCATAGCTTAACCCGCTTACAATTCGGTTTCGACGAGGAAAATTTTCACGTAGAGGCGCGGTTTTAAGAGGAAATTCTGATATAACTGCGCCGTTTAGACTTATCTTTTCGGCTAATTGAGCATTTTCTTTAGGATAAGTATTAAGAAGTCCGCTGCCTAATACCGCGATACTTTTTCCGGTCCTTATAGCTTCCTTATGAGCTATTGTATCAATTCCTTTCGCTAATCCGGATACAATAGTTAGACCCGCGGCTGATAGTTGATATGAAAATTTCGCGGCTGTAGAAATTCCATAAAGAGTGGGAATTCTGCTTCCGACAATAGCAAATAAGTTTTCAGAGAGAATGGTTTCTGAACCCTTTAAATAAAGAACTATTGGTGGATAAGAAATTTCGTTTAAAAGTGCGGGATAACTTCGATCAAAGATATCAATAACTGATATATTAGCTTTTTCAATAAGCTCTAACTCTTTATCTAGAATATTAGATTTTCTTAAATGGATAATTTCATCAATATTCTTTTGATTTAATGAAGCAATCTTATTGAGGTCATAGCTGGTTATCCTAAATATTTGATCAGGATCATCTAATGATTCAATGATGTCATGAATTTTTTTAGGTGCTAAATTCAGTAAATTAAGAAAAATTGTTCCGTTTTTTGCCATATCTAACCCCTTACAGACTTTTGATGTCTTGTCAAAAGTTTAACAACTAGCGATTTTTTAGAATACGGATGATTTTGTCAGCAATTTCTTCTTTAGGTATATTATCCGTATCAACAATATAATGAGCCTTATTATAATACGACGCTCGTTGATTTAGTAACTCTTTAATCTTTTTCAGTGGATCAGCTACGTTAAGTAACGGCCGATGTGTTACTTTTTTTGTTCGAGTGTATATGGTTTCAGCTGATGCCGTAAGACAAAACACAATACCGTTTTCTAGAAGTACTTTCGCGTTATCATCGTTACATATAAGTCCACCGCCACAACTGACAATGGAATCAATTTTAGTTGAAAACTCATTAAGAACTTCTTTTTCAATTTTTCTAAAGCAACTTTCACCTGCCTCAGTAAAAATTTCAACGATCTTTTTTCCTTCTCTTTTTTCAATGAAATCATCCATTTCAATAAATTCTTTATCTAATTTTTTAGATAATAATTTACCAACAGATGTTTTACCCGTGCCCATAAAACCAACTAGATAAATATTTTTCATATTTAGAGCGTATAGCGGATAGCGTTTAGCGGATAGGTAGAAAGCACATCGATAAAAACATTTTTTTTACTCTACGCTATCCGCTATGCGCTAAACGCTATTCTTTATTTAGCGTATCTTTTTAACAAATCTAACGCGACAATGGTTCTTTGGATTTGGTTTGTGCCTTCGTAAATTTGTGTTATTTTCGCGTCACGCATAAATTTTTCTACAGGATAATCACGCATATAGCCATAACCGCCTAATATTTGTACGGCGTTAGTGGTCACTTCCATCGCCGTATCAGAGGCAAACAGTTTCGCCGCCGCGGAAGCTCCACCTACATTTTTTATTCCTCTGTCTACCATGGATGCGACACTATAAACTAGACTTCGGGCTGCTTCAATTTTTGTAGCCATGTCAGCTAACATCCATTGAATTCCCTGGAAAGAACTAATTGGTTTTCCAAATTGAATACGGCTATGGGCGTATTTAACGGCTTCTTCCAGCGCTCCTTGAGCAATACCTACAGCTTGAGCGGCTACGCCTGGACGAGATTTATCAAAAGTTTTCATCGTGGATATGAATCCGATCCCTTCTTTTTGCCCAAGAAGATTGTCTTTGTGTACTTTTACATCTGTAAATATTAGTTCTCTCGTTGACGAAGCACGGATACCTAATTTTTCTTCTTTTTTACCAAAGGTAAACCCTTCTTGACCTTTTTCTACAATAAAAGCAGAAATACCTCGCGGCCCTTTGCTTTTATTCGTAACCGCGATAATGGTGTTTATTTGGGCATCGCCTCCGTTAGTAATAAAATGTTTTGTTCCATTTAAAATATAGTAGTCACCATCTTTTTTCGCGGTAGTTCTTACGGCTGCCGCATCTGATCCAGCTTCAGGTTCTGTTAATCCAAACGCGGCTAAATTCTTACCAGAAGCTATATCTGGTAAATATTTTTTCTTTTGTTCTTCTGTTCCATATAAAAGAATAGGAAACATGCCTAAAAAAGATGCCGCGTAGACGGCTGCAATTCCACCATCGACGCGAGAAAGTTCTTCTGTCGCGATACATAAATCTAAGAGGCCGCCCCCCATTCCTCCGTATTCTGTTGGAATACAGATTGAAAATAAGTCAGATTGAGCTAAAACTTTCATCGTTTCAGCAGGAAACTTTTCCTCTTCGTCGTATTGATGTGAAATAGGCTTAATTTTTTCTTCCGCGATTTGACGACATAAATCTTTTAACATTTTCTGATCTTCGGTTAAAGGGTAATCGATTAAAGACATAATGTATCCTCCTTTAATAGTTTTAGGTTATATGTTATATAGCACTGCTACTTCTTTACAATCGGGGAAGTAAACACAATTCATGCAATCTTTCCAGATTTTATGAGGCAGTTTTTTCATGGCTATTTTTTTAAATTCTAATTTCATAAAAAACTTAGGCGCAAAAGTTAAAGCGAAAACTTTCTTTAACCCTAAGCTTTTGGCATCTTCTAAACATTTTGCTACCAGCTTTGTTCCGATATTCTTTTTCTGAAACGGTTCTTTGACGACTAACGATTTTATTTCCCCTAAATTTTGCCATCCCACAACACTAAGGGCGCAACACCCTATGATTTTATGATTATCTTTATAAATCCAAAAATTTCTTATATTTTCGTATATATAATTCAAAGAACGATCTAAAACTTTTCCTTTTTTCGCTTCATTGAGGATAAGTCCCTGTATTTTTTTCGCGTCAGCTATTTTGGCTTTTTTTATCATATTGATATTACCTAAACAGTAATTCTGATTATTTAAAAGAAATACGATATGCCGGTCAAAATTAAATTCGTGTCTATTCCTTTATTTGGTCTTTTAAAACTGGCGTTAGAAAGATGTCTGTAGCGATATTCTAAACTTAACGCGGTTATCTCATTAAGGAAAAACTGTATACCTCCCCCTACTTGTGGAAGAAAGTTATATTGGGTTGATTGTTCTCGTGTATGTTGCGTCATAAAGACAACTCCTAAACCGCCTTTAGCGTAAGGATGTATTCTTTCTGTAAGGGGGTATGAATATTTCATCAGAAAATTACTCCCAATTTCAATATTTAAGTCCGGTGATATTATAGTATGAAAAAACGGTTCAACTACAAAATTCAAGTCGCCTTCCGGTTCTAACCCAATATTGGAAAATGTTGGGTTAGCGTCGAAGTTAAAAGCTATAAATAATGGAATACCTTGATATTCATTTTTCTCTCGAATGTTTGCTTCGAGATACCCTGAAAATACTTCGATTGAGTCTAAAGTATATATTTTAATGGGTAATAATAAAATACCTAAAAAGGCAATTGCTAATAAAATTTTTTTCACGTTACGTCTAATATACCTGTTAAGTATAATCTTAATATTATTATACCTGAAAAATATAAAATCTGGATTAAACTATAAAAGAAAATTTTAAACGCCAATCCCTAATCTGTCAAATAGTTTTAACTTGGCGATAGTGGCGCTGTTGCGAAATAACGTTTTCTGTCATCCCCGCGAAAGCGGGAATCCAGAATCCATTGATTCCATTAATGTTTTGGATCCCCGCTTTCGCGGGGATGACACTTTTGGGATATTTCGCAACAGCGCCATAGTACCAGCGCCTGAAACTTCATCTCTTCGCAAAAAAAAATTATCCCACGCAAGTTCGCGTGGGATGCCATTTTTACTAAAAACTTATAATACCTAAAAATATTATAAGTTTTCCTGAGGTATATTGATTTCCTTTATTGTGCTATTTTTTTTATCAAAATCAGCAAATAGTTCTTTTAGGACATAAAAAGATTCTTTAGGAATCCTTTTATTTATATTATTTTCTAACTCTTGGTCTAGGGCTACAATACCAAACCATTCTTCGTTCATATTTAAGTTGTTTTTTACGCGGTTATCAAAAAAATAAGCGCCTTGTGACCATCCGCCTTCAGTATTTTGCACACTCCAATCTTGAATATATCCTTGGTTATGTTTCCACCACTCGTCATTCCATTCAAAAGTTACGCCTCCAATACAATTTCCTTTTTCATTGCCGCTAGAGGTTGAGGCATTATATACTTCTGTCCATTGAGAAAGTAAAAATTCACCTTGGACGGCTTGATTGCTTTCTTCTTTATAAGCATCGTAAGAATCACAGCCAAATTCTGAAAGAAATATTGGTTTATCAAATGTACGTTGAATATTATTAAAAAGATTACCGAAAATTTTTCCTCTATAAATAATTATAGCTAAAACATCTATGTTATCGCATATTTCGGCGGCAATGTTGAGAAAATTAGCTTCTCCGTTACCTAACGCGACAGGATGATTTTTATCGATTTCTTTAATTTTTGAAGTAAGGCTATTTACAAACGCGTAATAAATTTCAGCTTTTTTATTTATTTTCTTAAAAGGTTCGGTTTCTTTCTCTATTTTAGGTGATGTCCAAAAACCTATTTCTCCCGAAAACGTGTAATTATTTTCGTTCCCTAAAATCCACATAAGAAGACCATTTTCATTTTTAAGAGATTCAATAATTTTTAAAACTTCTTCTTCTGTCTTTTTTTGAAACGTGCTATCAGCATAATTAGCCGCGGGATAACTCCATAGACCTAACCAATCGCTCATAATTGTATATATGCCAAAGTTTTCATACATATCGTTGATAAACTCTTTTGTTTTTTCTAAATCTTTACCAGCAGAGTAAACTCTGATACAGTTTATTCCTAATTCCTGCATAAGTTTTCCGTCTACCATCCAAGGTTTATTTGGATCGGAATAAAAGTCATAATCATAACCACTACCTATAGGAGTCGGATTATAAATTAGCCCTTTAGCAAAGAAAGCCTCGCCATTTACATAGAGAGTATACCCGCTGTCCGCTGTTTTTTCAACAGTAACTTGCGCGGCAATACTCGCGGTATGAAATAAAAAACAACTTAACGCAATAACACATATACTTAATAACAATTTTTTCATTTCTAGATTCCTCTTTTTTGTAAATACAAGATACACACAGATAAAAACAAAGATAAACACAGATGATTTAATCATCATTATCTATCTATTTTTATCTGTGTTTATCTATGCCTATAATCTGTGTGTATCTTTCAATATCATTCGTATTTCATTTCGTCGATGTAGAAGACTATGCCTTCAGGATCGTTTACATCGATATTTGTTGCCCAACAGAAACCGCCAATAACATAAGAAAGATCGCGGCCTCTTAAATCAATTTCGAATTTCTTCCATTCTTTTGTTAATTGAACAGGCCCTATTCCCGCGCTGTCAGAATCAATATGTTCACCACTGGCAATACCGCCCATTTTAAATTCGTTTATAACTTCTCCGCCTTTTTCGCCTCTTGCCCAAAATGTTAGCTTTGTGGCATTTTGAAGGCTATATCCGACATTAGGTACAGTTCCCCAGTTGTTTGCTGGCTGTTGCCAGTAAACGCCTGCCCAGCGTGTTCCTGAAGTGTTTTTATATTCAATCCGTATACAAGAGCTTCCGCTAAAAGGGTAATTTTCCCATTTAGTGTTTAATTTTAAATCGCTCGCGGCAGTAGCTGGCATCCATCCGCTAGGAATGAAATGATTATCTAAAGAAGTAGCGTCAGCATAAATATAGAAAGGTAAGTTTAGTTGTGCTTCTTCTTTCTTTATTTTTTCGTCATAAACATAAGCGATATCATCTAAATAAATAGTCTGTGCTTCATCAACATGATTAGAGTCAAAGATAAGGCAAAAACCGCCGTTGATATAAGATAAGTCTTTATCCACTAAATTAATAGAATATTCTTCCCATTCAGTAGTTACTCGAATAGGACCATATTCTACACTTACAGAATCTGGATAAGCGACTGTATCTCCGACCGGTGTTTTAGATATGCCTCCTATCTTGACTAAACTAATGACTTCATTGCCTTTAACACCTTTTGCTTTAAAGACTAATTTGTTAAAGTCGCTTAAGTCAAAACCAGTATCTTTATCTCCCCAGTTGTTTTGAGCTGATTGCCAATAAATGCCTGTCCATCCTTGTTCTTGACTTTTTTTCGCGGTATATTCTATTTTTATAGAAGTTGCTCCTGAAGCGTATTCGTCTATTGCTTGATCGTTAAACTTTAAATCACCATAGTCGCCCATCCATCCACTAGGCATAAAATGATTTGACGGCGAATTTTTATCCGCGTAAATGTCAAATTTCTTATCTTTCATATCCTGTCCATAAATTGATAAGCTGAAAATAGTGAAACATAATATTGTTAAAACACCCAATCTACGCATTCTACTCCCTCCTTCAATGACCACATGCGCGTTTACGTGCTGCATGTGAATGACCCCTGTACGTATTCCGATTTATCGGGGTTCTGGTACGGGGTTCTTTAGTTTTGTATATTTTTAGTATTAAGCGCTTAATACCACCTCCTTCATCACCAATTTTCTATATTAGCGCCTCCCATATGTCTTATAGTATTGTCAAAAATAAACAATAAACAAATTACAAACAATAGACAATACCGAATATACAATACACAAACGAAAAACGGAAATAATCCAGATTTATCAACATATTTCTTTATCTATTTTCTCTATTTGTTTATTGTATATTGTAATTTGTTTGTAATTTGGATTCTGTTTATTGTAATTTTTACTCCTCTTTTATTTAATACTATTTCCAGAGTTCTTTATATGTAAAGTAGGCTTTTTTGACTTGGCGTAAATACGGAGATTTTTTACCGTCGCCTTGACTACATAAACCAAGCCACTCTTCATGCATATATCCATCTAAAAAAGGACCGGCAAAAAGACCTTTTTTATCATGATAAGCCGGTTCATAAGCTTTCCACCATTCATCCAGCCATTCAAAGATGAAACCTCCTATAGAGTTTCCTGCGTCATAGCCACAAGAATTATAATATATATTGTTCCAATTAGCTTGATGGTACTTTGCCTGAAAATTTTGGGCTTCTTCTTGATTATATCCTCTACCATAAGAAGGAGCACCATATTCTGTAATCATTGCCGGTCTATCGGCAATTCTTTTTATTTCGTCCCATAAATCTAAAAAGCCGTATTTTCCGCGGTATGAATTTGTCCCAAATACATCAATATCAGGACAATTCTTAGCGAAAACATCTAAAAATAAGCTATCTCCGGAAGCTATTGCTACCGGCCGCTTTTGAGGATCTAATGATTTTATAAGCGCGGCTGCTTCATTAGCGAATTTAAAGAAGCTTTCAGGTTTCTTGTCAGCGTTACAGCCTAATCCATACACATTTTCGTTACCAAGAAGCCACATTAGTACATACGGCTCATCTTTAAACGTATTTACCATTTTCCTAACGCTAGCAAGCATATTTTCTTTATCTGTAGGATTATCGTAATCTGTCCCTTTTTCCCAATTAGCGCCGCTTCCCAGGGTGTATTTTCCCAAAAAATCACCTATTGTTATATATATACCATATTCTTTATACATTTGTCCAATAAGTTTTTTATTTCTTTCAAAAGGCTGAGAATAGAGTCTTAAGGTATTTACACCCATCTCTTTCATTAATTTGAAGTCTCCTTCAACTTTTTCGTCTAAATCCTGGATATTATTGCTATTTTTGTCTACCCAAGATTCATAAGGTGCATCAATTAATCCGTTTTTATTTAAATCTTGGGTTGTCCAGTTTTCCATAGACCCGTCATCTGGAGATTCTCCTACGCGAGTAGGATCATACGTTATCCCTTGAATTATAAAGGGGTTATTATCTACTAGCATTTGCCAATCGCCGTTTGTGTATTGTACGAATTTAACTTTATCGCCACCCCTAGTGTTGACTATTTTACCTGGATTTGTCCGCTTTGGG
>JAHISK010000074.1 GCA_018818105.1 Candidatus Omnitrophota bacterium
CGTCGAGTCAGTGTTTTGCTTTCAGCTTCCTTCAGATTCTACCTCACGATAGACACCCTTGCTGTTCAGCTAATGATTCCCCACACCGGGCTCATAGAGGACTTTCACCTCTTAGTCTTTGCGCCATGCCGGGCGCACATTGATTACGGGAGGGCGCAAGACCCTCCCCTACATATTTTGTTTAGCGATTTTGGCTTTAGCGATTTTTCCCCTCACCACTCCTGCTTTCTGTATTTCTCCTGTATAAATATTAATAACTCTTATATTTTCTCTCGCTTGAGGAATTTTAACTTTTTCAAACAAATTAACTCTTTGAGTAGTAACTCTCAACTCATTTTTTAACATCTGTGCCTGTTTATGATAAATAGCTATCTGGGCTTTTAACTCTATCTCTTTTTTACAAACCTCTATCCCCTTATCTACCCACAACGGCATAGTTAGAAAATCATATTCAGTTACGTCAAACTCTACTTCTAAAAAAACAGGGATATCTATTCCCGCGATGTTTCCAACTTCAGTTTTTATCTCTTTTATTTTTAGAATTCGCATTAATTCTACATCTTGGGCAAAAACATCAACCCATACAACTATCTGGCTTCTTAAATCATCAATTTGTAAAGCTAAGCTGTCTATTCCACGGTGTATTTTTAATATCTCAACCTGCAGCTGCTGTTTTTTCAACTGCAGCATCGGCAGATACCGAGTAAACCTTTTTTCTTCTTCTTTTTGTCGTTTTAATTCGCTCTTGGTAAGTTTAATTTTCGCCATCGCTATCTTCTTCGGATTCGTCTAATCCCTGTGGAGGAAAACTACTTTCTTTATCTTCAGCCTGACCCTCTGTATTATTCGACATGTTTTTAGGCCAAAACTCATCTATCAAATCTGTTTTAAAACTTGTCTCTTGCGGCACAAAGCATTGAGCTAAAATATTCCATCCGTTATCTAACGCTTTTTCTAAAGAAATATTTACTGATAAATCCATCATCTGCTGTTCAAATAAATCTCCGTACTTAAGAAGTTTTTTATCCCAACCGCTCATCCTAAACCCCATGGCTCTTTTCTCTTCAGTTTCTCTGTATTGCGCGTATAACTGTATCATGCCATCCATAATTGCGCGATGGTCACGACGTGTTTTATCATTAACCTGCTGCTTTAGCCGGCTCAACGAACCAAACGGTTCAATATGACCTCCTTTTAAGTAAAGCTGACCTTCAGTAATATATCCTGTATTATCAGGAACGGGATGCGTTACATCATCTGCCGGCATAGTTGTCACGGCCAAAACAGTTATTGATCCTGCTTCTTGGAAATCAACTGCCTTTTCATACCTCGCCGCTAACTGACTGTACAAATCACCAGGATACCCCCTATTTGAAGGAACCTGCTCCATAGTAATAGAAATTTCTTTTAAGGCGTCGGCAAAATTGGTCATATCCGTAAGTAGCACTAACACATCTTTTCCGCCTAAAGCAAACTTCTCCGCCACCGCTAAACATAAATCCGGCACCATTAATCCTTCAACTGTAGGATCTGAAGCTGTATGCATAAAAAATATTGTTCGGCTTAACGCTCCCCCTTCTTCAAGAGTATCTCTGAAAAACATATACTGATCGAACTTTAACCCTATCCCGCCTAAAATAATCATATCGACTTGAGCCTGCATCGCGATTCTGGCCAACAACTCGTTATAAGGCTCACCTGACACAGAAAAAATAGGCAGTTTTTGAGAGACCACTAACGAATTAAAAACATCTATCATAGGGATGTTAGTTCTGATCATCCTTTTTGGAATAATTCTTTTTACAGGATTAACAATAGGTCCGGATATTTCTATTAAGTTATCTGTTAACGCCGGACCATTATCTCTAGGCATGCCGCTGCCGTCAAAAATTCTTCCCAACATATTTGGAGAAAACGTAACCCGCATTGGAGCCCCGAGAAACCGAACTTCATCGCTGGTAGAAATCCCCCTACTGCCGGCAAATACCTGCAGTGAAACAATATCTCTATCTAACCGGATAACTTGAGCTAAAGACTTACCTCTGACCGTCCTAATTTCGGCAAGCTCTTCATAGGAAACACCAGAACCTTTTACTGTAATAACATTTCCCACAACACTAAGTATTTTGCTATGTACTTGTTTCATTGGAAACTAACCTTTAGGGCTATCGCATTTTGCAACAGCGCCTTTATTTATTAACTCGTTAATAGCCTGTTCCTGATTTTTAAAATCTTGGGAATCAATCTCTTTATAATTACAATCGATAAATAACTGCCGAATCTCATAAAAAAACCTTCTTGCTTCCTCTTTCTTTTCAAAAGAAAAAGATGTATCTAAAACCTCTATAACTTTCACCAGCATTTTTTCCTGCCGAGACAAATCTGTAGCCGCGTCTACTTTATCAAAAGCATTTTGCTGCAAATAAACGCTATCTAGAAATTCCGATTTTAAATAAAGACAAAAATCTTCCATGGAAGTGCCTTCTTCACCAACCACTTTCATCATCTGATACACTTCGTTTCCTTTAAACAAAACTTTTTTCGCTTTCGCGATCAACTCCGCGGGAACAAAACTCTTATACCTGGACCAGCTTTCTAAAGGATCTATTGAAGGAAACCTTCGTGCGTTAGCCCTATCCCGAGATAATCCGTGAAAAGCCCCTACAACTTTTAACGTTGCCTGAGTTACCGGTTCATCAAAATTGCCTCCCGCCGGACTAACTGTGCCGCCAATAGTTAAACTTCCTTTTTCGCCATCCCCGAGTTCAACAACCCCCGATCTTTCATAAAACTCAGCGATTCTAGACTCTAAATACGCGGGGTAGGCTTCTTCACCAGGAATTTCTTCTAATCTTCCAGAAACCTCTCTCATTGCTTGAGCCCAACGAGAAGTAGAATCAGCTAAAAGCAACACGCTCAATCCCATCTGACGATAGTATTCACCTAAAGTCGCGGCGGTGTAAACGGAAGCTTCTCTAGCCGCAACCGGCATGGAACTGGTATTACAAATTATTATTGTCCTTTCCATCAGCGTCTTGCCTGATCTAGAATCTTTAATTTTAGGAAACTCTCTTAACGTTTCTACAACTTCTCCCGCGCGTTCACCACAGGCAGCGATGATAACAATATCAACTTGCGCGTACCTGCTGGTTATTTGTTGTAAAACTGTTTTGCCCGCGCCAAAGGGACCAGGAATACAATATGTTCCTCCCGCGACAATAGGAAAAAAAGTATCAATTATTCTTATCTTAGTAACTAAAGCGTCTTTAGGAGACAGCTTCTGTCTATATGCTTTTATAGGTATTTTTATCGGCCACTGAAAAACCATAGACAGCTCTTTGACTACTTCCTTTTCATCTCTAATTTTAGCAATTATATCATTAACGCAGAAATCACCTGCTGAAGCGATTTCTTCAACGCTATAATCTCCATAAAAGTTAAAAGGCACCATGATGTAATGCTTAAATAATCCCTCCCGCACATATCCTAAAGGAGATCCTGCGATTAACTTACTACTGTTTACTTTCACTAACGGCGTAAAATGCCATTTTTTCTGATAATCTAAGGCTTCTAAATGCACCCCTCTGGGAAGAAAAAAACCATATTCGGAAGCCAATTCCGGTAAAGGATTTTGCAACCCGTCATAAATCTGACTTAAAATACCTGGACCCAACTGAACAGAAAGCATCTGACCTGAAAACTCAACTTTATCACCGATTTTTAGACCTTTTGTGCTCTCAAAAACCTGCATATACGCGGTGTTCCCTTTTATTTTTATGACCTCAGCTTTAAGGCGCTGATCACCAATGAGAACATAACCCACCTCATTTTGAACAATGTTGGCAAAAAATTCTACGGTAATCATGTTTCCATAGATAGAAATTATTTCGCCATAATTTTTATTCATATTTCACCTCACAAACTTCATCAAAAAGACGAAGACCATTATCCTTATTAAACGTAAACAATCTTTGAAGAATCTGCATTTTTAAAAAATACGCCGTCAAAAAATCCAAATCGAAATAATGCCCCGATTCTTTTTCTTCTATAATCTTCCACCTTAAATACAAAAGAAGTTTTTCCCTTTCTAAAGGATCATCAACCGTAAAAACTTCTCTTAACTTTGACGAAAGTTTATAGCTTCTGCCGTCACTATCAGCTTTGCGAAAAAAAGAAATCTCTTCTTTAACTCTATAATCAAACCGTTTATATTCTTTTAAAACATAGGTGTCTGTTTTATCCGAGATAAAATTATCAATATTTACATTCTCTAAAACCGCAAAATTTTCTTTACTTAACCACTTCCTCGCTTCATTTAAAAAATTTTCGGTTGTCACCTCTGGCCAGCGCGCGAATTGGAGAAAAGGCAATTGAGCCGCTAAATAATAATAATTACTCATTATCAATATTTAATACTTTAACTATGGCGGGACTCAAAAAAACCTTAAATGAGTCTAAAATGCTTTCATTGGTAAAATCATAATGTAGGTCTTGCCCCTTAATTCCTATACGAAATCCTTTATCTATATTATGATTAACTTTTATTTCAATCGTATCTTTGAGCTTATCTTTAAACTGACGAAGGAGTAAGTCTACTACCTTTTCCTTATCTGTAGAACTTACAACCGCCTCTACCACCACACTCTTATCTTTTGCCCAGCTATTAACAATCTTTACGATTAAATCATTAACAACCTCAACCTCTAATGCTTGTGAAATATCTTGATTAAGAATATTTTCAAACAATCTCACTATCTGCTCTCTAACAGTCAGTGCAACATCCCTTGCTGTTTGCTGTAACGCCGCCGTAGCATTTGTCTGTAATTTTTGGGCTTGACCCTGCGCCCTTTCTACTATTTTTTTTGCCTGATCGTTAGCATTATCTATGATTTTTTTTGCCTCCTGCTTTGCTCTATTCTCAATATCTAGCGATAACCTTTCAGCTTCACAAACACCGTCAGCCTTAATTTTCTCAATTAAATCTTCTAATTTCGTTTCCATTTTAACACCTTCTTATTTTATGTGATTCAACAGTTAAAATTTTAGATACATAAATCACTTTTTACAACTCCCTATTTTAATTACACTTTCGGGTTTTGCAATTATTTCATTATAATACCGAGCTATTTTTATTCAACAGTTTTTATCCCTACCCCACTTACCACCTACGCGGTGGTAAGTGGGGGCGTACTTATCCTTCTAAAAGGTGTTTTGCTGCGTCTAAATAATTATCTTCATTTATTATAGGCCGACCGACGACAATATAGTCAACACCGGCCTCAAATGCCACTTGCGCTGTAGTGATTCGAAGTTGATCTCCTATATCATCCCCAGTATTTCGTATTCCCGGAGTAACTACTTTAATATCAGGATAATTGCTCTTGATTCTCCGCGCGTCCCTAGCTGAAGCAATAACTCCATCTATTCCCACTTTATCGGCTAAACCAACAAGCCCATCAACATCAGAATCTACTGACTGAGAACTGGTTAATATCGTAACGCCTAAAATTAAAGGCAGCCTACAACCTCTCTGTTTGCTAACATTTACAACTTCTTCTTTTACCGCTGCCAACGCTTTTTCGCCCGCTTGCAAATGCACGGTAAACGCCCAACACCCTAATTGGGCGATAACGCTTGCTGTTCGTTTCATTGTATTTGGAATATCATAAAGTTTTAAATCAAGAAAAACATCTACCTTTTCTTTTATAATATCACTCAAAAACCGCGGTCCAAACTTTGTAAAAGCAATCGACCCAATCTTAAACTTTACTCCTCGGCCAGAAAGCGCTTCTACTACCTTTATAATCTTATCCTTATCTTCCAAATCCAAAGCAACAATTAATTTTTCCCAAGAATTAGACATTCATACTACCTCTCAATTTATTTATATCCTTTATATTTTTTCGCCGCATATACTCTATTATGCCGGCTAAAACTTCTTTCGCTTTATTAGGATAGACTAAATTCACCGTTCCCAAACTGACTGCTGTAGCCCCAGCTAAAAGAAACTCTATCGCCGCGTCCGCATCCGTTATCCCGCCCCCTCCAATAACAGGAATTTTCACCACACTAGCTACCCGCCAAACTCGATAAAGACTCATTGGTTTTATCGCCGGACCGGAATAACCTCCATATATATTACCTATATAAGGTTTAGCTGTTTCAATATTTATTGCCATAGCAAAAAATGTGTTAACCAAAGCCAGGGCGTCAGCCCCGGCATCTTGAGCCGCGACGGCAACCGAAACAATATCTGATACTTCTGGCGTAATCTTTGCGATAAGCGTTTTACTGGTAACCTTACGCAAAGCTTTTACTACTTTATATGTTTCTTTTTTGTCCTGCGACACTATTTTTTTATTTTTTATGTTAGGACATGATAAATTAACCTCTATGGCATCGACATCTTTGGTTTCATCTAATCTTTGAACAATTTTGCTATACTCAAAGATAGAACCGCCGCCCACACTTATAATAAACTTTGTATCAATTTCGCGCATTGCCTTTAACTTTTCGCTTATAAACTTATCTACTCCGGGATTTTCTAAACCAACGGAATTAATTACTCCGCACTCCGTCTCAAAAATCCTCGGGGGAGGATTTCCCGCTCTGGGCTCTAAAGTTATAGTCTTAGTAGCAATAGCCCCGACGCTACCAAAATCCACAAATCCTCTCAGCTCTTCTCCAAACCCAAACGTCCCAGAGGCACAAATAATAGGATTCGCTAACCGTAACTTACCTATTGTCACTCCTAAATTAGTCTTTGGTCTATTCATCATTTTCCAAAAATCATCTTCATTGAAAAGAATAAAAGAAGCACGCCAAAAAGCTTCTTAACCAGCGGTCCTGGCAATTTATGAACAAAATGCGCGCCGAGAAGGCCGCCGAAAAAAAATCCTATACATATAAAAACAGCGATATTAAGCTTAACATTCCCTTCCGCGTAATACTTCATCGCCGCTAACAATCCTATGGGAGGAATCATTATCGCTAATGTTGTTCCTTGAGCCTGATACTGCGTCAATCCAAAGATAAATAACAATGCGGGAATCAAAATTATTCCACCGCCAATACCAAAAAATCCGCTAGCAATACCTGCTGTTACCCCCAATACTAGATAAGAAACCCACATATATCGCCTCCTTCGACAAATACAATTAAAACTCTAAATCCTAAACCCTAAATCCTAAATAAATCCAAAATATCAAATCATAAACTCAAAACATTAATAAATATAATGCTTTTTATTATGTCTTTTTGTTTCGAGTTTTGGATTTTAGACATTTTGAGTTTATTTAGAGTTTATTATTTAGTGTTTAGTGTTTTCCTACCATATATCTCTTATATCAAACACCGGACCATCTTTACACACTTTTTTATACCCGTTCTTGGTTTCTATTGTGCAAGCACAACAAATTCCTAATCCGCATCCCATAAACTGCTCAAATGACACCTGACAATTCACGTCTTTTCTTCCTTCCAAAATCTGATTTATATTCCAAAACATCTCTTTCGGACCACATGAATATAAATTAGTCTGCGTCCCTGGCTCTCTAGTCCATAAACTTCTTTCTAAGAGACCGATAACCGTACCTTTAATCCCTTTGGAACCATCTTCGGTCGCGACATAAACTTTACACCCTAATTTCTTGAGTTCCTGCTCACACAAAACCTCTTTCTTATTTTTCGCGCCCAATAGAATTGTGATTAGTGGTTGGTGATTAGTGTTTAGTGTTTTTGTAAAATGCTGAGCGAGAAACATCAACGGCGCAACCCCAATCCCTCCCGCAATCAATATATTCTGTATTCCTGTCTTCAGTCTTCGGTCTTCAGTCTTCGGTCTTCTGACTTCAAAGCCATTCCCCAGCGGTCCTATAATATCCAGTATTTCGCCTTTCTTATATCGAGAAAGTATATCTGTCCCCCTACCTCTGATTCTAAATAAAACATATATTTTATTACCGGAAACTTTATGTACACTAAACGGCCGGCGCAAAATAGTAGAATTCACTTTTATATGAAGGAAATTACCTGGGCGGGATTCTTTTGCCAAATACCCAGATACAAAAGACAATAAAAACACATCTGTCTTAACCCTCTCAATTTTATCAACTTTTACTGTTACCTGTTTTGGTTTCATTCCGTTAGACCCTATCCCCCTACTTATTTCATTAAGCTTTTAAGCCCTAATCTATTTTTCTATTATACTAGATAACGAAAGTTTTCTCAATGAAAAGCCCATTTCTTCTTTACCAAGGGAAATACTGACCGGCATTAATTTTCTCACAGAATTTCCTATATATATTTTATCTGCCTGATAAATATCTTCTAAATATAAGATTTTCTCAATCGCCTCGCCCCTAGCTAAAAGGTATTCCCTGAAAACCCCAGGCAGAAGTCCGCTTTTAACCGGAGGAGTGTACATCTTTCCTTTTTTTTCAACAAAAATATTTGAAATTGCGCCCTCAGTAACCTCTCCTCTATTATTTAGAAATACCACATCAAAAAATCCGCTCTTTCGCGCGTCATGTAACTCTCTATTGTAAAGAAATCGCTGCGTTGTCTTATGATACAAAAACTCATCGTCGGGATTCACCCTTACAGTACTAATCTTAATCTTTACCTCAAAGGGTTGGTGAGATATCTCTTCTTTTTCCATATTAATCTTTCCATCCATACTTACCAACGCTCTTATTTTCCACTTCTTCTCCTTAAGTTTAGTAAGGCTGTTTTCTAAAACTTTAAATTTTTTAGTCAAATCGCTTGTGTCTAATGGTATGGAAAAATACTCACATGTGTTTTCTAGTCTTTGTAGATGTAAGTCAAAAAGAAAAAAACCGGCAGCAGCCTCCCAAAGAATAGTTTCAACAAGAAAAAACTCACGTATCTGATTACTAAGAAATTTTGCTTTTAAAAGAGCTTCGGCGTACTCATCTCTATCAACCGAATCATAAACAATGCCGCCGCCTATACCCATTTGACCATTATTGCCTTTCAAGTGAATAGTGCGGATTGCCACATTAAATGAAGCCTCCCGTTTCGGAGAAATATATCCTATGGCTCCGGTATAAATCCCTCGAGGTTCAGCTTCCAACTGATTTATAATCTGCATGGTTTTTATTTTAGGCGCGCCGGTAACTGATCCGCAGGGGAAAAGAGATGAAAATATGTCCTTGAATGTTACGTTATTTTTTAATTCCGCCTCAACCGTAGAAGTCATCTGATACAGTGTACGGTACTTTTCTACTTCGAACAATTTGGGAACCCAAACCCGTTTAGCAATTCTTCCCAAATCGTTTCTCAACAAATCTACAATCATTATATTTTCCGCTTTTATCTTTCGGCTACTCTTCAACCACTGTTTATTGCTCTCATCACAAGCGAAACTCCGACCACGGGCAACTGTCCCTTTCATCGGCCGAGTTTGAATTATTCCGTCTTTGATTTTAAAAAACAATTCGGGCGAAAACGATAAAAAAACATCATCCCCGGTATTAATAAAAGCGCCGTGAGACGTAGGCTGCGCGCTCCTTAATTTGGCGTAAAAATCAAAAACACTTCCCTCAAACTCAAACTTATTTTTAAAAGTATAATTAACTTGATACGTTAGCCCTTCTTCTAAAAAACATTTTATTTTTTTTATTCGCGCGCTGTATTCTTCATAACTGATATTGCCGGATACATTCTTTATGCTGCGCCCAAATCCAGCGTCCGTTTTATCAAACCAATCGTTCACAAGCAAAGGATTAGTAAAAACACCTAACCATGCTAAAGGAATCGCGGATGTCTTCCTCAAAGGCTCAAGAGAAGGTTCAAGAAAATATCCAAATTCATAAGCAAAATATCCGCAAAGCCAAAACCCTTGATTTAACGCCTCTTCCACATTTTCAAAAAAACGATTTATGTCATCTCCATAATTAAACGTAATGGCGCGTATAAAATCCGTAAATATATGGGGGGATTGATTATCGAATAAGGCTTGCGACAGCATAAAAGGAACATTGCTCTCCCTATTCATCAATTTTTTTAAATGTTGTCGTGAAAAATACCGAGACCGAGAAAGGTTCTTCATTTCTTGTTGTAATAAAAGTGATTTACGCCGACGTTAGCTATTTCATTGCCGCGGCACTTTGTTGTTTCATATAAAGAAATCAATACACAGCTGTCTGGGGGACAAGTTTGTTTTTCCCAATAAACTATTTCCTTTTTAAAATCTTTATAAGCAGGCAGTACCAGATACAACCTTTCGGTAGTATAGATTTTATCTGTTTGAACATCTAAACTATTTACTTTTTTAACAATCTTTTTTAGTTCCGAATAATCGGAAACCATAGGCATCGCAAATAAATTAGCAAACTGCAAAAACAACACCCAAACAATAAAAAAATTTCTAAATTGTATATGCTGAGGTTTCTTTATTATTGAAATAAAACCCGCTAAAAACACAATTAATACCGCCGACGCAAAAGAAGGAATAAACTCTCCCGCGATTTTAGAATAAATAAACCCACCGGTTACCATAAACGCAAAAAACCCACTCATCGCGTAAAATATTTTTCTTTTCAATTTATCTTTTGCCTCCAAAAAAAACTTAGCGGCAAACCCGCAAAAAGGAACCGACAATAAAAGAAGATACATTTCCATTTTAGATCGTAACAGCGACAAAATAATAAACCCGCCCCAAAACCACCATAGATACACTTTTTCCCAGAAATCTAACTTCTTTCTTTTTATTTTAAAAAAGTATACTATGCTAAAAAAAGACCACGGTAAAAATAATAAAAACAAAAATGGCAGATAGAAAAATATCGAACGCAACCGAAGAAAAGCGTGCCGCGACTGCCCAAACCCTCGGGAAAATGTTTGGTCTATCACCATCTTTCCAAAATACTGCGGATCTATCCGAGAAAAAGAAAAAATCCATAATCCACATACGGCAACAACACAAAAATTCACCCCAATCGCTTTACCTAAAGATTTTTTATCCCTCGCCAAAACACTCATTACAACTTGCACAAATAGAGGGAAAATAATACCTAACGCGCCTTTAGTAAAAACAGCCAAAAATCCAAATAACACTGATAGCATCAAATAGAATATCCTCTCTTCTGTTCTATTTTTCCAAAAATAAAAAATACTTAAAAAAATAAAACAAAGAAAAAAAATATCCATACGCAAAAGCACACTCATCCCATAAAATATAACGGCAGTAGCTAAGAACAACGACGAATATAATCCTGTTTTTTCTAATCCTTGTTTCTTAAAAAAAGCGAAGTTGACCGACAAAATTATCCATGAAATAAATATGTTGAAAAGCGTGGGGAAAAACAAATAATTAAACTTTGATATACTTAATAACCCTTTTAATGCCCAAAAATATAAAGGGGGTTTATCATAATAGGTCTGATTAAGATATGTCGGAATCAGTAACGTCTTAAATGTATCCATATTTTGCGCGATATGAATACTACGAATCTCATCCGGCGGAATAGGTGATCTCAAAAAAGATGCCGGTAGATACAACGATAAACAAAGCAAAAAAAGTAAAAGATAAGGTTTCCTTAATCGAAGGCGCCAAATTATTATAATACAACGTAAACCGAAACCCTGTATCGAAAATACTTTAGCCTTAAAAAGTTTATCTCGAAATAAAGATTTAGTATTTTCTGGTACGGGGTAAATATTACGTTTTCTTCCTGTTAATAAAGTATAAATTCCTCGCATAAATAAAAATACCTCCCGCCTGCCCTAAAATAAAAACAGTATCTCTACGGTAAATAGCGTAAGCCAGAAGCAAAATCCCGCCAAAGATACTAAAATACCAGAAAGACATGGGGATAACACTTTGGCGTTTCTTTTCACTGGCAATCCATTGAAAAAAAAACCGGCAAAAAAATAAGATCTGCCCGGAAAACCCCAGAATAAGCCAAATCGAATGACTAACCGCGTTCAATTTCATATTTTAATATTCTCCTTTTTAACCAATACACGCCGCCCAAATCAAAAAAGCCTTCTCTTGCCCGCCTAAAAGTTGTATACTTTGATTTTCCAAACTCGCGCCCATTATGAGCAACATAAACTTCCCTGACTAAAAAGCCTTTTAGCCTAACCAGAAAAGTAAAAAATCTATGAAAATTCTTAAAAAAAGGAATCTCTGAAACTATTTCCCTCTTAAACATTTTTAAAGAACATCCCGCGTCTTGAGTTGTATCTTTCAAAACTATATATCGAAAAGCTTTTGCTGTTTGTGATGATATTCTTCTTAATAAAGTATCTTTTCTCTTTTTTCTTATACCGGTGATAAAATCGACCCCATCCTTTTCTTTTATAAGTTTACTAATCTCTTCTGGAGGATTTTGACAATCCGCGTCCATCGTAATTATCCATTCTCCTTGAGCCTTCTTAAACCCAACATACAACGCCGCAGATTGACCTCGATTACTTTTTAAAGAAATACTCTCTATATTATTGTATTTTTTCTTAAGTTCCTCTAACCGTTCTAAAGAATTATCATTACTGCCATCATTAACATAAATAATCTCGTACTGACAAGACAACGGCCGCATTACCTGCTCAATCCTTTCCTGCAATACGCCTAAAGACTCCGCCTCATTAAATAAAGGGATTACGATCGAATATTCCATAATATAGTTCATAGTTCATAGTTCATAGTTCGGAGTTCGGAGAAATAATTTCTTATACTATCAACTACGAACTATTTCTGGCATTTAGGACAATAATACGTGCCTCTACCGCCAATAGATTCTCGTTTTATCGTTGCCTTACATCGAAAACAAGGTTTTCCCTGTCTTTGATATACTTTTAATAATGCCTTATATTTACCTTTCTCTCCGTTGAGCTGTCTATACGTATCTACCGATGACCCTCCTCGCTCAATAGATTTTCTTAGAATTCTTATCAAACAAGTATAAATTCTCCCTATATCTTTCTTATCAATCTTATCGGCTCTTCGTTGGGGACTTATCCCTGCGCAAAAAACAGCTTCCTGGGCGTACATATTGCCTACGCCAGCCAAAAAGCGCTGATCCATAAGAAGCGGTTTTATTTTTGCTGTTTTCTTATCAAACAGCTTAACAAAATTTTGTTTACTTAATCCTAGCGGCTCCGGCCCCATATTTTTTATAAGGGCAAGATTCGTCCAATCATCTATTAGCTTTATCTCACCTAAAACTCGTGAATCACAAAAGTTTAAAATCTTACCATTATTTAAAACAAAACCTACCCGGCAAAACTTCTCATAAGTTTTGCTTAAAAACAACCATCCGCTTATCCTCAAATGAATTACCAGATATAAATCATCTGCCAGCTCAAAAATTAAAACCTTACCCCGTCTTATAATGTTCTTTACTGTTTTATTTTCAACTTTCGACTTAAAAACAGTTTTTGATACGCCTTTTATAACTCTGGCGTCGTCAACAACGATATCCTTAATCTTTTTGCCTAAAACATTCCTACTCAACTGTAACCGAATGGTCTCTACTTCAGGCAATTCAGGCATAAGATTCTCCTTCCTTAGTTCGCCATAAATTCATAGATATTTATTGAGATTCATAGAAATTAATCGTTAAATATCTCATATACAATAAATCTCGCGAAGCGAATTTCTATAAATTTCAATCAAGCTCTTTATCTATATCTCTCTTCTAAACAATTTTCACGTACACTTGTCTATCTCTGGGGCCGTCGAATTCACAAAAATATATTCCCTGCCAAGTCCCCAGAACTAACTTACCCTTTTCAATAATTATATTCAACGAACTACCCAATAAAGAACTCTTTATATGAGCGTCGGAGTTTCCTTCCCTATGATCATAACTCCCATTTTCAGGAACAATTTTATTTAAATGTTTTATGATATCTTTCTTTACTGAAGGATCGGCATTTTCGTTTATTGTCAAAGCTGCTGTTGTATGGGGACAAAAAACAACGCATATCCCATTATCTACTTTTTGTTCACGCAGATATTGATTTATCGAAGACGTAATATCTACAAACTGACATTTCTCTTTTGTTGGTACCGCCAGCGTCTTCATTTGTATAATTGTATCATTTGAAAGTTTTATGGCAATATGTTAATGGAATAATTGAAGTTTCAACCGTCCCTTAATAGATCAAAATGAGAGTGATAAATGTGAGAAGAACAAACACAGCAACCCAGACAATCCAAGCCCTGCCGCCCCCATCAAATGATACAGATTCTCCACAATAAAGGCATAAAGTGGCGTTAGCGGGAATTGGTTTTTTGCAATGAGGACAGGGTTTCAAATTGGCATAATCTAAGCCTTCATCCTCCTGCGAAATAGATTGATAATCGAAATAGTTATTGTTCATTTTGAAAAAGATTGCAGATTAGAGATTGGAGATAAAATTCATATTTATCTGTAATCTGCCATCTCTAATCTCCAATCTAAATCATCTCAAATTTTATTTGATATGATTGTATATTCCATTATACCCTTCGGTCTCATCCACCTTAAAAAATACCAACTGCACTACTCGAGCGTTTTCTTTTAACCTAATACCAAAGGAATTTTGAACAACCAGAATAAATTCACTCTTTCCGCTGAACCCCGCGTCCCAGACACCATTTTGAGTAAAAGCACCCATGCGAAGAAGCGAGGTACGCGAAAACGCTAACCCACACAAGTTGTTGGGCATATTAATAACTTCGTTCGTCCTTACCTTATACGCCCCGCGGGATAACTGCCACCACCCAAATTTATCCCGCGGATTTTCTTTCTGAGGGAAAACTTCTTCCATTTGAGGTAGCTGCCTATCGGAGTTAGAAAAGTCTAAACTTCCCAAAGAACAAAACTTAAATAATTTTCCAACAGTTAAATCTATACCGTTAGGCGTAAGCTGTTTATCTAAGTTAATATATCCTTCTATCAGTTTTTGTTCTTTTATTGCCGTATTCAATTCGGCTTTATTAAGCATCAACGCGCTCCTTGGATTCTTCTCTGCTCTTATAATAATCCTGTAACGCCTTAGGTGAAGTTTCCCCTTTTTTAACGGATTCGATTCCTTCAACACTGGCGGCAGCTGCCGCCATAGAAGTAATATAGGGAATCTTATGCTGTATCGCTCTTATACGAATATAACTATCATCGTATTTACTGTTACGTCCAATGGGCGTATTAATTATAAGCTTTATGTCCTTATTTTTAATCGCGTCACCTAAATTCGGACGGCCTTCGTGTAACTTTCGTATATAGATATTCTCAACGCCATTCTCTGTTAAAAATTTACTCGTCCCTTCAGTAGCGTAAATAGTAAATCCTAACTGTTTTATTTTCCTAGCGATAGGAAGCAATTCCGGTTTACTATTATCAGCAACTGTAATTAAAATGTTTCCTTCCAACGGCAGTTTTAAGCCCGCGGCTGCCTGCGCTTTATAAAAAGCTACGCCAAAAGTATCGCCTAACCCCATCACTTCGCCGGTGGCTTTCATCTCAGGTCCTAATAACGGATCGACTTCGGGAAACATGTTAAACGGAAAAACCGCTTCTTTAACTCCTACGTATGGAACCTTCACGGTTTTTAATTCTTTAAAATCCTTTATTTTTTTACCTACCATCAACTGCGTCGCGATACGCGCCAGAGAAATACCTGTTACTTTTGATACAAGAGGAACTGTTCTAGATGCTCTGGGATTAGCTTCCAAAATATATACCTTTTCATCACAAACAGCAAATTGAATATTCATAATACCAACGACACCTAATTCTTTTGCTATTTTCTTAGAATATTCTTCAATAATGGCTAGGTGCTCTTTCTTTAACGTTCTTGTAGGAATAGCGCACGCTGAATCGCCGGAATGAACACCAGCCAACTCTATATGCTCCATAACTGAAGCGACAAAGGTATTTTCACCATCACAAAGAGCGTCGACTTCAGCCTCTATCGCGTGCTCAAGAAATCGGTCTATCAACATAGGGTACTGGGGGCTTACATTGATTGCTTCTTTAGCGTATCGCAAAAGCATTTCTTCATCATATATAATCTCCATGCCCCGCCCGCCTAAAACAAACGACGGCCTCACCATAAGCGGGTACCCTATTGCATTCGCAATCTTAACAGATTCTTCTACCGACCTAGCTGTTCCAGCTTGCGGCTGAGGAATCCCTAGTTCAATCATTTTTTCTCTAAATCTTTCCCTATCCTCAGCAAACCGTATACTTTCCGGACTCGTCCCTACAATCTTCACACCATTATCCTTTAATTCCTGAGCGATATTAAGAGGGGTTTGACCGCCAAATTGAACGATCACACCATCGGGTTTTTCTTTTTCATAAATAGTCAACACATCTTCAACTGTTAACGGTTCAAAATATAATTTATTTGATGTATCATAATCGGTAGATACTGTTTCGGGATTACAATTAACCATCACCGATTCAAAACCTTCATCCCGTAAAGCGAACGCGGCGTGGACACAAGTATAATCAAACTCTATTCCCTGGCCGATTCTATTCGGGCCGCCACCTAAAATCATTATTTTTTTGTTCGGAGACACACCTACTTTATCTTCCCCTATATAGGTTGAATAATAATATGCCTCATTCTCTACCCCGCTAACAGGAACAATATCATAGCCGGCGCATTTGCCAAGAGAAATTCTGCGCTGTCTCACTTTCTTTTCTTCTACATTGAAAATCTCACCTAAATATTTATCGGAAAATCCCCATTCTTTTGCCTTTATAACCAAGGCATCGGCTAAATTATCCCAATCAGTTTTAAGCATTTCTTCTTCCAGCATTACTATATCTTTCATTTCGTTTACAAAATATTGGTGCATATACGTCATGGCACACAAATCATCAACCGTCATTCCTTTTCTTAACGCCTCATACATTAAGAAAATACGCTCACTGGAAGGATTGGCCAACTTTGCTTTTAACTCCTGGACTGACAGTGCCCTAAACTTATCAACGCCTAGCCCGTATCTTTTGATTTCTAAAGACCGAATAGCTTTCTGAAACGCCTCTTTAAACGTCTTGCCAATACTCATCACTTCCCCAACCGCTTTCATCTGCGTACCTAAAACATCCTTTGCTTGAGGAAACTTTTCAAACGCCCATCTGGCAAATTTTATAACAACATAGTCGCCGCTCGGTACATACTTTTCCAAAGTCCCTTCTTTCCAATAAGGAATCTCATCCATAGATAACCCCGCGGCTAATTTAGTTGAAATTCTGGCAATAGGAAACCCTGTCGCTTTTGAAGCCAACGCCGAACTACGCGAAGTTCGCGGATTAATCTCTATAACAACTAACCTGTCATCCACAGGATTATGAGCAAACTGAACGTTGGTTCCGCCAATAACTCCAATCGCGTCCACAATCTTATATGAATAATCCTGCATTTTCTTCTGCAGTTTTTGGGGAACAGTCAACATCGGAGCACAACAAAAACTGTCACCCGTATGCACGCCCATAGGATCTATGTTTTCGATAAAACAAACGGTAATTTTCTGATTTTTATGGTCCCTTACTACTTCCAGCTCCAACTCTTCCCAACCAATAACAGATTCCTCAACTAACACTTGATGAACTAAACTAGCAGCGAGCCCCCTAGTTACAATGGTTCTTAACTCTTCCACATTATAAGCAATTCCTCCGCCGGTTCCTCCCATAGTATACGCTGGTCGCAAAACTACAGGGTATGTTAATTTCTCCGCTATAACTTCGGCTTCTTCCACAGAATGACTAGCTTGAGATTTCGGCAGTTCAATGCCTAACTTAATCATTGTCTCTTTAAACGCGATTCGATCCTCTCCCCGTTCAATAGCATCTGCTTTTACACCGATAATTTCAACATTATACTTATTTAAAATACCCGCTTTATGCAAACTAGAAGTTAAATTCAAACCGGTTTGCCCGCCTAAATTCGGAAGAAGAGCATCCGGTCGTTCTTTCTCAATAATTTGTTCTAAACTTTCTATTGTTAACGGCTCTAGATAAGTCTTATCGGCCATGCCGGGATCAGTCATGATAGTAGCCGGATTAGAATTAACCAACACAACTTCATACCCTTCCTCTCTTAACGCTTTACACGCCTGCGTGCCGGAATAATCAAACTCGCACGCCTGTCCAATAATAATCGGGCCGGACCCGATAATTAAAACTTTTTTAATGTCCTCTCTTCGTCCCATTTTAGACCTCCTGTTAAATAGATTGCGGATGACAGATTAGAGATTGGAGATAAAATTTATTTCATCTGTAATCTGCCATCTCTAATCTCCAATCTAATATATGTCCCTGGGCCGACTCGAACGGCCATTTCAGGCTCCGGAGGCCTGTGCTCTATCCTGTTGAACTACAGGGACTAAAAATAGATGGCAGATTACAGATATCAGATGAAAAGATAGAAACAAAACATTTTAAAATGCAAATTTACCAGTTTAAAATTATCATTGAAATTCTATCTCCCCAGAAATTCATTACTCATCATTATTGATAATTTCAAATAACGTATTAAAATTATCTTCCAGGAAATTTTTGTTTTTACTTTTTCTTCCTGCTAAATTCTTCGAGAATAAAATGTGCGTGTGTTTTTCTCTCAAAATATTTTCTAATTCACTTAACGCTTTATTGCTGCCGGCTCCACTGCCGCAAGTCAAAAAGCAGGCTGTCTTTTTATTTTCTAAATCCCCTATTTTTTTCAAATAACTTCTTAGCGCGGGAGCAAAAGTAAACGCCCACACTGGCGAAGCGAATATACTAAGATCATACTTTTTAAGATCAATATCAGCATTGCCAATTTCCGGTTCCTTCTTAGAGAAAGCCTGCCGACACTGTCCAAAGAAAGAAATTATCTCCTTAACAGGTTTCACTTCAATTAATTCGACAGTATTCTTTCTGTCCTCAAATTTATTCTTTAAAAATACACACATCCGTTTTGTGTTCCCCGAAAAAGAATAAAACACTATCGCGACTTTCATAGATTAGTTATAAGTTTTAGGTTTTAAGTTCTAAGTTTTTAAACGAACTTAAATACCTATTTACCAATATTAATTAAAACAGCGTCAGCTGTTCTTTCTCTTGTTCTTCTTTTTCTTTCGTGAATATTTTAATAGTTCCGTATTCTCCATCATACCCAGGCAAAATTTTCAGTTGCTTTCCTCGTACCCTTTTTATACCTTCAGCTACTTTTTCCGGCAGTTTCGCCGTTAATTCTTCCTCATCCATATTTACTAATATATCCAATTCTGTTCCAACGGTATAGATCAAATCTAGGTATTCTTTCTCTACGGCTTTGCTGGTTTTCTTCAACCCTTTCGCTTCAGCGACAATCTCATCTAACGGAACTAAACTTTTATATCCTATCGCGTTTTTAGGAATAAATCCTTCCTCTCTATCAGCCAACTCTGAAATCCTATACAGAACACCTCTAGTCAGCCTTTTCCTACACACCGGACAAACACCATTGTTACTCCTGGTTTCTCTCGGATGATACCGTACATTACAATTTCTGTGTCCATCATAATGATATTTACCTTCCTCGGGAAAAAACTCAACAGTATATAAAAACTTTTCCTTATCCTTATTTTCTAAAACTTTTTTTATTTCCCAATAATTTAAATCACAATCAAACACGTTAGCTTCTCTCCCTATTTTAGAAGGAGAATGGCTGTCAGAATTAGAAATCAACGAATACTTATCTAACGCCGAAACCCGCCAATTCATCGCCGGATCACTGGAAAGACCCGTTTCTAAAGCTGTTATGTTTTGTGTGTACTTACCATACGCCTCCTCCAACGAATTAAACCCCGAATTTGACCCAAACACAGAATACCAAGGCGTCCAACAATGTGCTGGCACCAACATTATATCCGGCGATATCCTACTTAGTTCTTCCGCTAACTTTATACAACTCATTCCTAAAATAGGACGACCGTCGGAAGCTATGTTTCCATGAAAAGATAACATCTTATTTATTTCTTCAGCCATCTTAAACGATGGCGCCATAACAATATTATGAACACGATGGCCCTTACCGTTCTGAGAATAAATACTAGAAATCTCTCCCGATAAAATAAAATGTACCCCTTCATATAAAAATAATCCCTGGTTATCCAACGGTTGTAAATACTTTTTTAACTCCTGCAGCCACAAATGATGGGTAAAATCACCCGTGCCCAAAAGATTTATTCCTTTCAGTTTCGCCCACTTCGCTAAGGTTGGAACCTCCATCTGCTTAGACGTCGCCAGGGAATACTTT
The DNA here is from genome assembly GCA_018818105.1 of Candidatus Omnitrophota bacterium. Classification (GTDB taxonomy): domain Bacteria; phylum Omnitrophota; class Gorgyraeia; order Duberdicusellales; family 4484-171; genus JAHISK01. Next base: position 20,245 of record JAHISK010000074.1, read on the forward strand.
GAATGAATATGGAAATCTGCTACAAACTTCATATAAACGCTACTTCGAAAAATGATAATCTACGCTAATTTGAAAAACGCTAATTCAGCTAATATTACTTAGCGATTACTTCCGCTATAAACAACTTTACCTTTATGAATGGTATACTCAATCACTCCTAGGAGCTCCTCTCCTAAAAAGGGAGAATTTTTTGATTTTGAATGGAACCCCGCCGCAGACACGCGCCATTTTTTATTTAAATCAGCGATAACAATACTGGGGTCAGCATCCTTTTCTATCTTCCCACATTGCTTGAATCCTAAAATTTTTGCTGGGTTAGCACTAAGCTTTTCAGTTACTCCTCCTAAATCTATGACTTTATTCTTCACTAAATATGTACACGTCAAAGAAAACGCTGTTTCTAACCCAATAAACCCAAAAGGAGCGACGTCAAAAGGTAATTCTTTCTCCGCTTGAGAATGAGGAGCATGGTCTGTCGCTATACAATCAATTACACCCTTACCTAAAGCCTGCTTAATTGCCGCGACATCTTTATCGTCGCCTAACGGCGGATTAACTTTAAAGTTACTATTAAACTTACTTTTCTCAACATCAGCAACCGTTAACGTAAAATAGTGAGGCGCCGTTTCAGCTGTAACCTTAACTCCTTGTTTTTTTGCTCTCTCTATAATTTCTACACTCTTAGCTGTACTTACATGCGCGATATGAATACGTTTATTAAGATATTTGGCCAGTTCAATATCTCTGGCAACAATTAAACTCTCAGCTATATCTGGTACCGCGCGAATCCCGTATTTAGAAGAAATCACCCCTTCTCTCATTGCCCCTTTACCGGAAAGCCGGATATCTTCGCAATGAGACACAATTAATAAGTTCTCCATCTGGGAATATTCTAACGCGCGGCGAAGAAGCAAACTGTCAGAAACAGAAGCGCCGTCGTCGCTTAACATTAAGCATCCCGCCCTCTTCAGCGCGCTAAACTCAGTAAGCTCTTTGCCCTCTCGCCCCTTTGTAATAGCCCCTATGGGATAAATATCTACTACCCCTAGCCGGAGGCTTTCATCTATAATCCATTGAGCAATTGACTCTGCGTCAATCGCGGGATTAGTGTTAGGCATACAAAAAATCTTAGTAAACCCGCCAGCCGCGGCGGCTTTTGATCCGCTTAAAAAATCTTCTTCATCTTCCCTTCCCGGCGTACGTAAATGAACATGTAAATCTATAAATCCGGGAAAAACATGTTTTCCTTTAGCATCTATTACTTTATCCGCGCTTTCAGGGATATTCTTTCCTACCGATATAATTTTACTGTTGCTAAGAAGAATGTCTCCTTCGAAAATTTTATCCGCGTTTACAATCGTTCCATTTTTTATAAGTATCTTCATTATTCTTTATCTTTTATTCGTACCTACCAAATATAAACATGCCATTCTTATTGCTAACCCATTTTCAACTTGTTTTAAAATTAAAGGGTGAACTTTATCTTTTATTGCTGAGCTAATTTCCACATCCCAATTAACTGGACCCGGATGCAACACAATACAATCCTTCTTTATCTTTGCTAACCGCGCGCCAGTTAAAGCAAACTTATCCACATACTCTCTAATAGTAGGAAAAAATGATGAGTTTTGCCTTTCCTGCTGAATACGCAACATTATAATAACATCGGCTTTACCAATGACCTCGTCTAAATCATAAGAAACTTCTACCCCACCCAGCTTATCAAACTCATAAGGAATAAATGTTGGAGGAGCACACACTGTCGTCTGTGATGAAAATTTATGAAACGCGAAAATATTAGACCGCGCCACCCGCGAATGCCTGATGTCACCAACAATTAAAACGTTCAATCCTTCCAACGTGCCTTTTATTTCCTTAACCGTGAACATATCCAGAAGCGCTTGAGTAGGATGCTCATTTTGACCGTCGCCAGCATTAACAATGCTTGCCTGCGTGTACTTATCAAAATCATACAAACACGCGCTAGAAACGCTGCGAACAACCATAATATCAGGATGATAGGCGTTGAGGGTTTTAACCGTATCAACAGCGGACTCCCCCTTAGATAAACTACTGGTAGAAGAAGAAAAATTTATAACATCAGCACTTAGCCGCTTAGCGGCTAACTCAAAAGAGGTACGCGTCCTTGTTGAGTTTTCAAAAAATAAATTAAGAACAGTTTTACCTCGTAACGCGGGGACTTTTTTAACTTCCCGCTGGGAAATCTCTTTAAACGCTTGCGCCTGAGACAATACCAATTCAATCTCGTCTCGACTTAAATCTTTAATTCCTAAGATATGTTGTTTCGTCCACTCTTTCATATTGCTTCTTCTCTGTCCTCAGTCTTCGGTATTCGGTCTTCCTCTTGTAGAAGAATAACCTCATCTTTTCGGTCTATTTCCTTCAGGCGAACTTCGACTAATTCTTTATTTGACGTAGGAATATTTTTTCCTACGAAATCAGCTCTTATCGGTAACTCTCTGTACCCTCTATCAACTAAAACAAGCAATTCTACTCTCTTAGGTCGACCAAAATCCATAATTTCATCTAACGCCGCGCGCACGGTTCTTCCCGTAAATAATACGTCATCGACTAAAACAACTACCTTATCAGTTAAATCAAACCCTATTATTGTCTCTTTAACTATTGGATTATGTCCTATAGTCGTTAAGTCATCACGATATAAGGTTATATCAAGTATTCCTAAAGGAACCTTAATTTTTTCTAGTTCTTCTATTATTTGCTGAATTCGTTTGGCAAGGTACACGCCTCGGGTTTGGATACCTATGAGAACTAATTTTTGTGGGTCAGGATCTTTCTCTAAAATCTGATGGGTAAGCCGATAAAGAATTCTTCTTATATCGTCACAGGTAAGAATCTTTATTTTTTCTTTAAACTTGTTCATACAAAAAAAACCGCGCCTATATTTAGCGCGGAACTCTTATTTTTTACTTCTTTTTTCATATATATTTCCTTGCGGACCTCACTGGACCCACTTAAAGGTTACTATATATATACCGTATTTTCGCAGAAATGTCAAGAAATACCTTCGTTATGGAATACAGCTAATTCCTGGCACTTTTATTCCTCTATTCTCACCAGTCCAAGAAGGATAGAAACGGCGACTACCTCCATCTACATACCATCCTTTATCTTCACCCACTAATGGAGCAATAATCATTACTTCATCTTTATAAGTCGGCGCGGACCCCATTCTCGGCATATATTCACGTAAAGTCACACTGCCGGCAAAAGCCGCGCCATCAACATATCCTACAAGCGAAATTATTCCTTCTTTTAAAAATTTCCAATCCGAAATAGCAACAGACATATTATTACCGCCAATCTCAACACCTTTTACAACAACCTGCCCAGGAACTGACTGATACATTGTCTTAAGAGGCCTACGTACCCGCTCAACAACTGTCCATCCCTTAAAAAAAGAGAAGGACCAAATGGCAACAGCTTTAGCATCAGCGCTTCCTTTATCTTTGAGCAACTTTAACACTACTTCCTGCGCTACTTTACCAGACAAAGCCTCTACGCCATAGGCTCCTTTCCATCTCTGAGCCACTTCATTTTTAGTTATTAATCTTAAAATTTCCGAAGAAAAAAACAACTTCTGTTCCGAAGAAGAAAAAAGAGCGTAATTGTAATCTTCATATGTCACCTCGCCCAACTGATTCCAAAGATAATCAGGATAACAAAGAACTATTTTTTCTATCTCTCCTTTTTTATTTACTTTCGCACCGCTATTATCATGCCAATCACCAGCTTCCTCAGTCTTTGCTATAGAAATAGACACCGGGATTTCGCCGTTTCTTACCCGCGAAAAAACATTATTGATATCCTTAATTTCACCATCACCTAACAAATTACCGGACACATCTGACTTTAGCTTTATATTGGGAATCTCCTTAACCGAATAAGGAAATTGTACTATCTCATAAGTATACGTTTTCTGTATCACTGCCGAGTATAAAGTGAATCCGTCAAACTTTGTCGAAGGAATATTATTAGGATTCTGATAACTCTCAATAAAACCGCCATCTGCCCCAAACATTATTTTATCTTGAGAAAATACCGCGCAGCAAGAAAAACCTACCCCCATAACAAAAACTAAAATAGATACTACATTTTTCTTCATATTCATCATAACCTCCTTAAAATAGAAAATATTTTTTATCGCTAGGACATTAATACATTCCTAAGGGATACAAATAACATCATTCCTATTACTACGGATTACAGAAAATATCCGCATCGATCTACTTTCATTTTCTTTAATCCCATGCGTATTTCTCAAAATCAAACGGACCATATTCATTCCATACCACTGGTGTTTCCATCTCGTTTCTTAGAATAGAAAAAACTATCCTCACCTCAGATGACATCTCCGGTAATCCCTCTTCAAGGAGTTCCTTATTCTTCACCTTAAATCCAACTAATCCGACAAGTCGGCCTTCTTGAAGAAAATACCAATCCGCTATAGCCACTGAGAGAGCATCTGCCCCTAACTTCAAATTATCTATCTTAACATACGTGGGCGTCTCTTCGTCTTGTTCAGACACAATCCTACTTACTACCCCCCCCTTAGATAATGCCAACGAAACTATTGCTACAGCTTTTGCTTCTCCGCTACCGCTCTCTGCTTTACCTTTCAATAATTCCAATACTACGTGACTCGCTTTATTATAAGCATTATTAAAACTTTCTCCCTCTGCCTCAAGCACCGCCACTATGACCGCTCTTAAGCATTCTGCTGAAAAAAACAATTTCTGCTCCAAAGGAGTAAGAATAGAGTCCAAATTATCTACCATCTGCTTAGGATACATAAAAAAGATTGCTCTACTCTTATTCCCGTTTTTGCCAAAAGTTACAACCTTACTTCCAGGAGACATATTTTCCCCGGTGATAAGCATACGACAAAGCATTCCATCTTCCCGTATATTCTTCATCATCTCATTTATATTTCCTATTTCTTCTTCTTTCAACAAATCGCAATCCACCAACGCCACCGCATCAAGCTCAGAAGCAGGAAACGGTAAGAACATCATCGCTAAGGGCTTATGAGACATCTGAGAAATAACCGCGGCTAATCCTTTATTAAGGTCAAAATTTACCGGAGGCCCCTCAAAAACAGAATTCGCTCCGATATTATTATCATAATAAGAACCATACTCTCCACCCTGAGCAAAAACAGCATCCGACACACAAAACATAGTAAACAAAACCAATACAAGAGACAAAATACATACCGTTTTCTTTCTCATCTTAAAACCCTCCTAAAAATAGAAAACACCTAATGCTATCGCCTCCCCAGACGATATAATTAGGTGTTACGTGAAATTTACTATCTTTTTAGTAATCTGTCAAGAGAAAATTACGCGGTATAAACATTATAGTAGTAGGGTACAGAGAAACATAGACAGATGTTATTTTTAGTGAATTGTTTTAATATATGTGAAAGCGTATCCCTTTTGATTGAACGATACGCCGTTTTCGATATACAAAAATCTCTACACACTCGGCACTGCTATTAAAAATTGCGGTATCTTCCACAAATAACATAATCATCACCATTATTCTTTTTGAAAAATAATTTCACGAACTCTTGTCACCACATTTTCTACGAATCTAATATATTCTTTACATTCTTTTTCTGTAATCTCTATACCCCCTGCGTAAATATCTGAATTCCTCTTGGACCTCATAATATTACCCATGTCTGCAATAGCACAATCATCTAAACTCTGGGCAATTTTATCAATAATTTTCACATGATGCCCAGGGATGCTTCTTACTTTCATCCCATAAAAACTTAATAATGTTATTCCCGCCTTAATAAAGGCCGTATACGCGTAATTAAATTTAACATCTAAAATTTCATCTTTATTAGCGATATCTAAATCTTTCCACGCGTTATTAAAATGCTGGCTTATTTGTTCTGTCGTGAAATCAAACTTATAAAAATGCTTATTATCTATATTCATGCGGTGACTACAATATGTTTCTTTTTAAGAATATCCAAAATAAAAGAATCTCTGTTTTCTCTTCTTTTTTCAAATTCCTTTTCTTCCATATTAATAACATTTATCTCTCTATCCAGCTCTCGTTGAAGATTACTTAGCTCCTTCTGCAACAACATAATATCATGTTCTCCCACAACTAACAAATCTATATCGCTATATACCCCCATCTTTCTACTAGCATATGAACCATATATATATATTCTTTTGACACCCTGAATTTGCCGCACAATCTTTTTCAATTTGGCCTCTACCCCTACTGTCTTTAATATAATCTTCTCATACTCTCTATATAAAGGGTACCGTTTATTAATCGAGTAGAGTTTTAGATTCCCTCGTCGTTCACTGCGCAAAATTCCCTCTGTTTCTAATTCTCTTAACTTCTTGACTAAATTTCTCTTATCCAAATCAAATTTCACGACTAATTCTTTTATATACAGACTCTCCTGAGGATTAATAAAAAAATAGTTTAATACTTTTACGGTTACTTGAGATATTAACGAAATCATATCCACTCCATATATTATACTCTTAAATGTAATACACTGTAATACACCTTAAAGTGTAATACATTACACCCCTTGTGTCAAGCTTTAGCAAGTGGTTTTTCTGGCATCCATGAATAAAATTCATAAATCACATATTTTAGTATTTAAGGCTGCAGAGAACAGCTAATACCTAAAAATCTCAAGGAAATAGATGAGTGTTTTAAAGTAGTGCCACGAATTTGTGACCAATACGTGAAATCAAATATGTTACGGAATACAGCTACCGCCTGTAATTTTTTTATAGTCTCGCCACCCGGAATATTAGACGCTAACCGCATAGGTCCAAGATCCATCTTTATCGAAGGTCCTGAATAACTTATCATATTATTGGGTAATACCGAAAAATCAGCATAAGAAGGTTCCCATGCCCAAACAGACACAGAGATACCTACTAAATTAATCATAATTCCTAAAGCTAACACAAAAAATCTCACCGTATTTACTCTCATCTTAAAACCCTCCTTATTTAACGAATCTATCCTTTTGCTCTTATTCATATCTCCTTAAAATAGAAAACACCTAATGCTATCGCCTCCCCAGACGATATAATTAGGTGTTGCGTGAAATTTACTATCTTTTTAGTAATCCGTCAAGAAAAAATTACCGGGTGTTATTTTTGTTCATTTTCTAATATTTGCTTGATTTGTTTATTCAGCAGGGGAATTTTTTGGACAATAACATCCCATACGAGGTCATAATCTATACCAAAATAATCGTGAATTAACTTATCTCTCATCCCAGCTATTGCTCTCCACTCGACGTTAGCATGTTTCTCCTTTAATTCTTTAGAAACTTTCTTGGACGCTTCGCCAATAACTTCTATGCTGCGGACAAAAGCTTTTTGCAATGTTTCATTCCGCAAGAATTCATCCTTATCTAACTTCTCTGTTTGTTTTATAAGATATTTAGTTTCATCCACGATATGACGTAAATACTCAAGCGTGGGAAATGACATATTCAACCTCTTTTACTATATATGGTTTAATATAGGGGCTGAGAGAATCGATTGTTACTAATTCAATATGCTGTAGAAAAAGATCTTCCAAAAGAAAGGAAAGATGAATAAAGTTATCAAAACTTTTTTTACCGGAGACAAATTCTACCAATAAATCAATATCACTTTTTGAAGTTTGTTCATTCCGCACATATGACCCAAATAAACCAAGCTTTTTCACTCCAAAAGACTCAATCTTACGCCTATTTTCTCTAATCACAGCTAAAATATCTTCTTTCTTTTCAACCATACTACTCCTTCATTAATCTAGTTATAATATTATATCGTGTAATTTTAAAATAGAAAATATTTTTTTATATCAAGCCTTTTCCCCAAAAAATATTCCGTTTAAATGCTAGCCAAACTAGCGTGCTTTATAAACGCGGCAAATAACGGATGGGCTTTATCGGGTTTAGATTTAAATTCGGGGTGAAACTGGCAGGCAACAAACCATTTATGCCCTTTTATTTCTACAATCTCAACTAAATTTTGTTTAGGGTAAGTCCCAACAAAATTCATGCCGTTTTTCTCCATCTCTTCTTTATACTTATTATTAAACTCATACCGATGCCGATGCCTCTCAACTATCTTTGTCTTTTTATAGGCACGATAAGCGGAACTACCTTTCTTTATCAAACAATCATAAGAACCAAGGCGCATTGTCGCGCCTTTTGCTTTTACCTTCTTTTGTTCTTCTATTAAAGAAATAACAGGGTGCTTTGTATTTTTATTGAACTCTGTTGAATTCGCGGTTTTCATCCCACACACATTGCGGGCAAACTCAATAACTGCTGTATGCATACCTAAACATATGCCAAAATAAGGAATGTTATTTTCTCTGGCATACTTAACCGCGGCAATCTTTCCTTCTATTCCTCTATCACCAAACCCTCCAGGAACAAGAATTCCGCTCACGCCGGACAAACAATTCCGCGCGCCTTTTTTCTCGATATCTTCAGAATCTATCCGCCTTATCACTAATTTAACATTGTTAGCAATCGCGCCATGGGTTAAAGATTCATATATTGACTTATAGGCGTCTTGCAAAGTAATGTATTTACCTACTACGGCAATATTTACCTCTTTTGTCGCTGTTTCTAATCTTCTTACTACATTTTCCTCCCAAAGAGAAAGATTGCTGTCTTCACAATGTATATTCAGAAGACGAACAATAAGATTATCTAGCCCCTCTTTCTTAAACGTTAGAGGAACCTCATATATGCTTTTTACATCAATAGCGGGAATAACCGCTTCTTTATCAACGTTACAAAACAAAGCGATCTTATCTCTGGCTTCTTTAGGAATCGGCCGCTCTGTCCGGCACACAATAATATCAGGGATAATTCCTATTTCCCGTAAAGTACCCACGCTATGTTGCGTCGGTTTAGTTTTAATCTCTCCCGCTGATTTTATAAACGGCACCAGGGTTAGATGTATATTCATGGCATATCCCCGGCCTAACTCTAATCTTAACTGCCTTATTGCTTCCAAAAAGGGAAGACTTTCTATATCCCCGACTGTCCCACCAATCTCAACAATAATTACATCAACTTTTTTTCCATACCCTAACTTTCGTATGTTTTGTTTTATTTCATTAGTAATATGAGGGATAATTTGAACAGTTTTTCCTAAATAATCGCCGCGGCGTTCTTTGGTTATAACGGAGTAATAGATTTTACCGGTTGTAATATTATTATCTTTAGTAAAAGAGGCGTTAGTGAATCGTTCATAATGACCTAAATCTAAATCGGTTTCCGCGCCATCTTTTGTAACATAAACTTCTCCGTGCTGAAAAGGATTCATTGTTCCGGGATCAACATTGATGTAAGGATCACACTTAATTATCGTAACTTTAAGACCTCTGGACTCCAGCAGTTTCCCAACTGAGGCAGACGCAAGCCCTTTACCTAAACTAGAAACAACTCCCCCCGTAACAAAAATATACTTTGCCATAATTGTTGCTCCTTATCCTATTTTTCTAACATATTCTTCGACGCTCTCCTGGAAACTTTTGTGGGATACTTCCCTGTAAAACACGCTGTACAAAACTCATTTCCAGGAAGAAACATTGATTTTACCATCCCCTCAACACTCAAATAGTTCAAACTATCTAACCCGATAGATTTCCTTATTCCATCTACGCTACGACCGGTAGCAATCAACTCTTTCTTTGTAGGAAAATCTATTCCGTAAAAACAGGGAAACTTTATCGGCGGACAACTCACGCGCATATGAACTTCTTTAGCTCCCGCCTCTCTAACTGTTTTAACCCGAATACGACTAGTTGTTCCACGAACAATAGAATCCTCCACAATAACTACTGTTTTTCCGGCAAGAACTTCCCGTATCGGGTTAAGCTTCACTTTCACTCTAAAATCTCTTATAACTTGTGACGGCTGGATAAACGTCCTTCCAACATAGTGGTTCCGAATCATGCCCATCTCAAGAGGCACGCCCAACTCCTGCGCATACCCCATTGCCGCGTAACTGCCCGAATCTGGTATAGGCATAACAACATCACCTAAAATACCACTTTCTTTAGCAAGATTTTTGCCTAACTGTTTGCGGGTAAGATAAACATTTTTATCAAAAATATTACTGTCCGGCCGCGCAAAATATATATACTCAAAAATACAAATCGCGTGCTTCTTTTTCGCAAACGGTTTTATTGACTCTATATTATTTTTTGTAATAAAAACAATTTCGCCAGGCTCAATATCTCTTATGTATTTAGCGTTAATCAAATCTAAGGCGCAGGTTTCCGACGCCAACACGTAAGCCTCATCAACTTTACCTAAACAAAGGGGACGAAACCCGTGAGGGTCTCTAGCTCCAATTAAAACATCATTAACCATCATTGCAAACGAATATGCCCCTTCTAGCTGAGACAAAGCCGAAATAACGTTATTTTTTAAATCATCACCGCGAGAACAAACCATAAGGTGCGTAATAATTTCCGAATCCATCGTAGTTTGAAAAATAGATCCCTGATGTTCCATCCTATTCCGCAGTTTAACGGTATTAGTAAGATTACCGTTATGGGCAATAATAATATGACCCTTTTTATGACCTACATAAAAGGGCTGAATATTCTGCATATGACTAGATCCTGTCGTAGAATAACGAACGTGACCAATCGCGACACTCCCCTTTAAGATATTAATCGAGCGTTCATCAAAAACATCACACACCAATCCCATTCCTTTATGATAATTAATCTTGCTGCCATTAAAAGCAACGATGCCCGCGGACTCCTCCCCTCTATGCTGTAGAGCATATAATCCCAGATAACTTAATCGACCCGCGTCTTTATGATTACTAATTCCAATTATTCCACACATAGCAACTTCGCTCCGCTCAGTTAGAAACCAAACACCAGTAACCAGACACCTTTGATTATTTCTTCTCTGGTTTCTGTACTCTGGTTTCTGATTTCTCCAGATATTCCTGTATCGCCTTAACTTCCAACGTTCCGTTTATGATAGACTCTATCCCATTAACTGCCGCCTGTGCTCCCTGTATTGTGGTAATACAGGGCACCCCCTGTAAAACAGCAGTGCTACGAATAGGCTTAGAATCGGACTGCCCTTTTTTTCCAGATGGCGTGTTAATAATAAGTTTTATTTCTTCTTTTCTAATGCTTTCTAAAATGTTTTTATCAGAATCAGTAATTTTATTAACAACTTCGACATCCATATTATTAGCCCTTAAAACTTTAGCTGTCCCTTTTGTCGCGACAATCTTAAAATCCATGTCATAAAGTTTTTTAGCGATAAAAACAATATCGCGCTTATCCTCATTTCTAACGCTTATAAAAACTTTGCCTTCCAGCGGTAAATTCTGTCCCGCCCCCGCCTGCGCTTTATAAAAAGCGTTTCCAAACAATCTATCTATGCCCATGACTTCTCCTGTCGACTTCATCTCCGGGCCTAACTTTATATCTACGCCAGAAAACCGAGAAAACGGTAAAACTGATTCCTTAACAGCAAAATGATTTACTTTTTTCTCTTTTATTACCCCTAATTCTTTCAAACTTTTTCCCACCATAACTTTGGCAGCTACTTTAGCCAAAGAAACTCCCGTTGCTTTGCTAACAAAAGGAACTGTCCTAGACGCCCTAGGATTTACTTCCAAAGCGTACACCACATTCTTCTTAACCGCGAACTGAATATTGATTAATCCTTGCGTTTTAAGTTCTTTTGCCAACGCTAAGGTATATTCCCGTATTTTATCTATGATATCATCGCTTAAAGTATGCGGCGGCAACACACACGCCGAATCACCCGAATGAATGCCAGCTTCCTCAATGTGTTCCATAATACCCCCGATAACTGTATCCTTTCCATCAGACACCGCATCAACATCAACTTCAATAGCGTCTTCTAAAAACTGGTCTATCAACACAGGCTGCCGCGGGGATACATCTTGAGCTTCTTTGATAAACGATTCTAACTCTTCCTTATCATACACTATTCGCATTGCTCTTCCGCCTAAAACATATGACGGCCTGACCACCACTGGATACCCAATATTTGAAGCAATTTTAACCGCTTCTTCTTTTGATCGAGCTGACCCGTTATCTGGCTGAGAAATTTTCAGCTTCTTCAAAATTTTAGAAAACTCATCCCGATTCTCTGCCTTATCACTCGATTCAACACTAGTTCCTATAATAGGCGCGCCCGCGTCTCTAAGCTGTCTGGCTAAATTAAGCGGAGTTTGTCCGCCAAACTGAACAATCACGCCATCGGGCTTCTCCTTATTAATAATATTCAACACGTCCTCAAACGTTAACGGTTCAAAATATAACTTATCAGAAGTATCATAATCTGTAGAAACAGTCTCGGGGTTTGAGTTAACCATAATAGTTTCATACCCTAAATCTCTGAGCGCGAATGAAGCATGACAACAACAATAATCAAACTCAATTCCCTGGCCAATCCTATTAGGACCACCACCTAAAATAATTATCTTCTTCTTCGAAGAAACTTGAACTTCATCTTCAGTTTCATAGGTTGAATAATAATACGGCGTATACGCCTCAAACTCTCCGGCACAAGTATCAACCAATTTGTATGTCGGGAAAATACCATTTTTTTCTCTATATTTTCTTACCTCTAATTCTTCCAGACCCAACAGCTCTGCTATCTGCCAATCGCTAAACCCCATCTGCTTCGCTCTCTTGAGCAAAACAGTCGATAGTTTATTTTGAATACCTTCTTTATTTCTATGGACTATGGACCATGGACCATGGACTATCTCCTGCTCCATCTCCACAATCTGCGCGATGTTATCAATAAACCAAGGATCAATGCCTGTAAGATTACCTATCGTCTCAACGGAATATCCTTTTTGCAAAGCGTATTTGATATAAAATATACGTGAAGCATTAGGTTCTTGCAACCGTTGCTTAATCTTATCATCGGAAACGGTTTTGTAATCCTGTTTGTTATCTAATCCCGTATGCCCAATCTCCAGCCCCCTCAACCCTTTCTGCAACGCTTCCTTAAATGTCCTCCCTATAGCCATAGTTTCGCCAACAGATTTCATAGAAATCCCCAGGACATCTTTTGCTTCGGGAAACTTTTCAAAAGTAAACCGAGGAATTTTCACAACACAATAATCAATAGATGGCTCAAACGACGCCGGAGTTTCTTTCGTAATATCATTTTGAATTTCATCTAAAGTATAACCTACCGCGAGTTTCGCGGCAAACTTAGCAATAGGAAATCCTGTTGCTTTTGAAGCAAGCGCTGAACTTCTGGAAACCCGCGGGTTCATTTCAATCACAACCATCCTTCCATCTACGGGATTAACCGCGAACTGAATGTTAGACCCGCCAGTTTCAACGCCTACCGCTCTTATTATCGCTAATGACGCGTCCCTCATCTTCTGGTATTCTTTATCAGTTAATGTTTGTGCCGGAGCAACTGTTATCGAATCACCGGTATGAATACCCATCGGATCAAAGTTTTCAATAGAGCAAATAATGACAACGTTATCATTCTTATCCCGCATTACTTCCAACTCATACTCTTTCCATCCCGCGATTGATTCCTCAATAAGAACTTCGCTAATCATACTGTTTTTTAACCCTAAGCCTACGATGCGATTAAACTCTTCTTCTGTATTAGCTATGCCCCCACCGGTTCCGCCTAAAGTAAACGAAGGCCGGATAATTACCGGCAACCCAATATCAACCAACACTCTTTTTGATTCTTCGATACTATGCGCTAACCCACTCCTAGGCAAATCAAGCCCAATCTCAATTATTATCTTCTTAAACACATCTCTATCTTCGGCTCGTTTTATCGCGTTATAATCAGCGCCTATCATTTTCACGTTATATTTATCTAACACGCCCGCTTCGGCTAACTTCATTGCCGTATTAAGTCCGGTTTGTCCGCCTAACGTTGGCAGCACCGCGTCCGGCCGTTCTTTTTCGATTATCTTGGCTACAACATCGACAGTGATCGGCTCTATATATGTAACATCAGCTAATTCAGGATCAGTCATAATAGTCGCTGGATTAGAATTAATTAAGACAACAACAAATCCTTCTTCTCTTAAAACCTTACACGCTTGCGTACCGGAATAATCAAACTCGCAAGCCTGTCCGATAATAATCGGTCCGGACCCAATAATCAATATTTTTTTAATATCTGTTCGTTTTGGCATAATCAGTCATAAGTTGTAAGAATTAAGGATTAAGTTTCTTATATAAACCGTTTAACATTCTCCCTATTTCGTTACACATTTGATTCACTTCTTCAAGTTTTTTATCATCTAAATACTTTAACTCTTTCGCTAAAAACAAAAGATATTTCGTTTCTTCTAACGATCCTTCCGAAATATTTATAAAACGAGAAAAATCTTTCTTACTTCTTCTTTTAAACCCTTCGGCTAAATTAGTTGGGATAGAAACAACATATCTTCTAATCTGCGAAATTATTCCAAATTTCTCGTCACCTGGAAAAAGCTTTGTGATTTTATATACCTCTAAAGTTAATTTATGTGCTTTCTCCCATACTTTTAAATCTTTAAACGTCTTCATTTCTTAATTCTTAATCCTTACTGCTTACTTCTATCAATCATTGTAATAAACTCGCTAAATAAATACGTTGCGTCATTTGGTCCCGGGCCTGCTTCAGGATGAAACTGAACACTAAACACAGGCAGTTTTTTATGACGCATCCCTTCCAAAGTATTATCGTTTAAATTAATATGAGTTACCTCAACATCATTTTTATCTAATGATTCAATGTCCACACAAAACCCATGATTTTGTGCAGTTATCGCTACTTTTCCTGTTTTTAAATCCTTTACCGGCTGGTTTCCACCGTGATGTCCAAACTTTAACTTATAAGTTCTTCCGCCTAAAGCTATTCCTAAAATTTGATGGCCTAAACAAATGCCAAACATAGGTGTTTTTCCTAATAATTTTTTTATCGTATCAACCACATTCTTTACC
This sequence comes from Candidatus Omnitrophota bacterium, assembly GCA_018818105.1. Lineage (GTDB taxonomy): Bacteria > Omnitrophota > Gorgyraeia > Duberdicusellales > 4484-171 > JAHISK01. The sequence goes on from JAHISK010000074.1 coordinate 35,284, forward strand.
GCCGCCGGATCTCCCGGTCCGTTGGAAATAAAAACTCCATCTGGTTTCAGCTTTAAAATATCATCAGCGCTCATATCATACGGCACCACAGTAACGCGACACCCAACTGCTTGTAAATTTCTTAAGATATTGAACTTAACCCCGCAATCAATCACAACAACTTCATAATTGCCGTCTTCATTCCACTGATAAATTTTATCGGTAACAACTTCGCTAACTAAATCTCTGCCGACTAAAGACAAAGAATTTTTCGCTTTATCAACTAATACTTTATCATCATCATTACCAGTAGATATAACCGCGCGCATCGCCCCACCCAACCTAATATGGCGCGTAAGGGCACGTGTGTCTATACCTTCTAGCCCCATTATGTTATTTTCTTTAAGATACTGGGATAAACTTTTCTGTGCCCGCCAATTGCTAACAATCCGGCTGCATTCTTTAACTATAAATCCTTCTAAAAAAACTTTTCGGGATTCGACATCTTCGGAATTTATTCCGTAATTGCCGATTAAGGGGTAAGTCATTGTAACTATTTGACCTTTATAGGAAGGGTCGGTGAGAATTTCTTGATATCCTGTAATACTTGTATTAAAAACTACTTCTCCAAATTTCTCTCCAGAAGCGCCGAAAAAAAATCCAGAGAAAACTACACCATCTTCTAACGCTATTCTCACTCGCTGGCTCTGGATACCACTCATTCTTTACAACTCACGTTTAAGTAAGGTTCCCTGCCCCGATAAATCGGGGCAGGATATTACCTTGCTAGATTTCACTTATTTATACCTAGGCAACAACTTCTTTTCCATCAAGAATAGCTTCGGCTTCTTTTCTATAGGCGTCCATTACATAAGGAATTCCTGATATTTTCGCCGCATCCTCTGTTAAACTCATTAAATCGTTTCTTGAAATTGTGCTTAAATTAAAGTTTCTACTGCCTGCCATAAGCTGCTGTAACCCTACCTTAATTTTCTGAGAGAAAGAATAAATCCCTATTGCTCCCAAAGGTATATTTTCAATGTCTTTACCATACTTATCGGCTAATTCTTCATAACAAACAAAAATTTCTTTTGTCGTTTTTCCAAACTCTGAAACAGTTGGCGGCAATTTATTTTCTTTTATCCAACTGCCAATATTTTTACCAACCATACCCGGAATCATTAATGCTCTGCCCATACATACTGCTTTTGTGTAAGGAACGCCCATGGCAAGTACTTTAAAAACATGGTCTTCTGAAGAAAACCCGCCAGCAATAGCAATGTCAGGTATACGCATGCCTTTAGCCTTCAGTTTTCCACAGAACTCATTTGTTAACGCCTGTATATAGAATGTAGGAATACCCCACTCTTCCATCATCCGCCAAGGGCTCATTCCAGTTCCTCCGGGCGCACCGTCTATAGTTAAAAGATCAATCTTAGCAATAGAAGAATATCTTATTGCCATAGCTAACTCTTTCATAGAGTAGGCGCCGGTCTTTAACGTTATTCTCTTATACCCCATGTCTCTTAACCGTTTAACTTCCGCCATAAACGCCTCTTCGGTAACAAACCCTAACCTTGAATGTCTTTCAAACTCTTTTATCGCTCCATCTTTAAACGCTTCCTGATTAGCATGAACTGTTGGGTCAGGCGTAACAATATATCCTCTTTTCTTCAACTCTTGAGCTCTTTCTAAACTGCCAACCTTAATTTCTCCGCCGATACATTTAGCGCCCTGTCCCCACTTTAACTCTATCGTTTCTAAATTATGTTTCTTTCTTAAATATTCCGCCACGCCTAATCTTGTATCTTCGACATTCATCTGAACAAGGATTTCACCGTAGCCGTCATGAAATCTTTTATATAACTCAAGGCGCCTATCCATGTCAGGCGCTTTAACTACTTTACCGTTTGAATCAAGTTCAAGCGCGGGGTCTATTCCGCAAACATTCTCACCGCAAACAATAGTAACTCCTGATATCGCCGCGCCTATGGCGAAATGCTCCCAATTTTTCCGGGCGATTTCAGTTGACCCTAACGCTCCGGTAAAAATAGGTACTCTCATTTTTACTTTTATATCCCATCCATACTCAGTTTCAGTACTAACCGCGGGAAAGGTTGCTGTATCAGGACCAGCGACAACTCCAGCAGGTAACCCTTGAGCGCCTACGGCATATCCCTGAATATTAAGGTGAGAATAATCTACCGGATAATCTTTATCACCGCCAGCAGTAACATCTCCAAACGGACCGGGATAAATAACTTCCCGTCCCCGAAAACTGGCTTTAAACGCTTCGCAATTCCCACGACATCCGTCAACACACCGTGAGCACAATCCTGAACCAGGCACTACACTTTTTGAACGGTTAAACGTACGCGTAGCGTCATTTCCATTTGGCCTTTGCAAATTCATAACTACCTCCTTATTTTTGCTTCGGTATTGTCAAAAATAAACAACATTCAATAAACAAATTACAAACAATAGACAATACCGAATATACAATACACAAACGAAAAACGAAAATAATTTAGCTCGTCTGGGAGACGAAGTTTGACCGAATTTATCAACATCTTTCTTTATCTATTTTCTCCATTTGTTTATTGTAATTTTTCCTCATCCCCTAAAATAAAAAAAAGCGTTCACTTCCCCTCCTATGGAGATATGAACACCTTCGTCCTTTTATCTAATTTTAAGCACTTCTTTGTGCTTATTTCTTAAAAAAAATATACCATATATCCCATTACTTAGCAAGTTTTTTTGCTAAAAATGTCTCTTTCTATCCCTGCCGCCGTTCATCAAAATAATCTAACTCTGAAAGGGGCAGTATTACCGAAGTAGCAATATTGGTTAAGTGTGATGCTATTCGTTTAAAGTGCCTTGCCATGAGCGTAAAGCAAACCGCTTCATTTACGGAAAGAACGCTCTTAGAAAGCGTTACGATAATCGCTTCGCATCTGGTTCCGATTTCTCTTTTTGATTCCCATGATTTAGCCGCAGTATCTTCGTCTGATTCGATAAACGCTTTTTTTGTCTGTTTAAACAATTCCGCGAGTTCTCCTTCGATATCATTAAACAGCTCTTTGCATTTATTTATGTCTATTGGTTTCTCTAATAAGTTTGTTACTTCATATAAGTTTTTAGCGTAATCGCCTAATCTTTCAGCGTCTTTGACCACGCTCATGAACAATAACGATGTTGATAAGTCTACCGAAGGCTGAACAACTAGATGTTCTAAAACACGTTTGCGGATATCCTTCTCTAGCGCGTTTACTTTTCTATCTATGCTGTATATTTTATCTTTTATATCTTCGCCGCCTTCATTGTGAATAAGCTTCTTACACACCAATAAAAACATCTCTTCTGTATCGTCCAGCATTCCGTTAAAATCTTCCAGCACATGATTTAGAAAATCTTTGCCTTTCCAAATTTGTAAAATATTTTTAAACATCTTCATACTCCTCCTTCATTTAATAAACTTCGACACCATAATTAAAATAAACGGTATCAAAAAAAACACACTAGCCATATATATAAATGCGTATCGTCTTTTTCGAAAAGCTAACTCTCCCAGCCCTTTGGCTAACCTAATCGGTATCTGCCTAAATATCTTAATAGGATAAATTAAAACTACTCCCACAAGATTAAAAAGAAAATGAACAAACGCAATAGTGATCGCGGCCGGATTTGCCGTTGCGAACGACGCTAAAATCGCGGTAGTGGTAGTTCCAATGTTAGCGCCCAAAGTTATAGGAAAAGCTAATTCTATAGTAATAATTCCCGCGCCTATCAATGGAATTAACAACGATGTTGTGATAGAGCTACTTTGAACAACAACAGTAAATACTAATCCGGCAAAAATTCCTATAAGCCCATGTTTCTCAATTATGTTTCCTAAAACAGTTTCTGTTTTGGCTAAAACCATAGATTTCATTAGCCGGACGATATAAAACATCGAGAGAAAAAGCATAGCTATAGCGAATCCTAAAATTAATGAATACGCCATATTGTGTGGAATATCCAAAGCTTTAGAGAACACATTTGTTATAAAATGGATTGTAGGCTGAGTCGCTGTTTTTACAGGACTGGTAAATTTAATCCCTCCGAAATCAACAAATATACCTGATAAACAAGTTGCCATTTTTTGCAAAAATCCTGTGGCCAACTCTAAAGGAAACATAATACTAACACATATTAAATTAAAAAAATCATGAACTGTAGCGCCGGCAATTGCGCGCCTGAACTCTTCTTTCCTTGTAATATGACCTAAAGATACTAGAGTATTAGTAACTGTTGTCCCAATATTAGCGCCCATAACTATAGGAATCGCATTGCCTATATTAATAACACCAGAAGCAACCATCCCAACAACAATAGAAGTAGTTGTGGAAGAACTTTGTATTAAACTTGTCGCTAACACCCCTATGAATAATCCTACAAAAGGATTTGATGTGGTATTAAGTAGGTTTTCGGCAAACTCTTTCCCAAATCCTTTAAAGGCAGCGCCCATAAGCCCGATGCTTACTAAAAAAAGGTAAAGAAAAGAAATAACGCCTAATATTTTTAAATATACTTTGAGGTTCCTTTTATTCATAAATTAATTTAACCTTATATATCAAAGTGTTAACTCAGGAAATATTAGGTTACAATGTCCTGACTTATAACGTCTCACCGTAGCTACCAAGTTTTTCTATTTCTTTATCGCTCAACTTTTATTTCAGAAAGGCGTTTATATACTTATTGGTTAATCTTTAAAAGGATTGATTACCCTTACTTCAGAATACTGTTTAAAATCTTTATCGTTGTCAGTATAAATACCATTTATTCCATTATCAATCATAGTCGCTACAATTTTCAAATCATAGATACTTTGAGCTACTACGTTATATTTTTTAGCTAAATCGCATAATATACCAACTGTATTTTTATTAAAATGAATTTTTAATAATTCTTCAGCCATTATATATTTTTTTATTTCTTCCACGGCGGTTTCCGGAGAAAGAGGATTTTGCACTCGTTTACGGCTGGTAATAATAGAGTAAAACTCACTAAGATTCTGTAAACTAACGCACCCTTTTACCTTACCTTTTATTACATCTTCGCGTATCTTTAAAGCAATTTTATGAAATTCACAAGCAGTATTAGTAGCATATACAATAATGTTAGTATCTAAAAGTATTACTTTATCGGTCCTCATATAATTTTTTCCTACTTAAACTACTTTTAATTTTTCCTAGATTAAATTTTTCGAAATTTTGTTTTTGAGTTAATTCCGGAGTCGCTAACATAAACGAACCTGTAGAAAATGTGAAATCAATAATATTTTCCGGACTATATAATATTTTACATAAAAGTTTCTTTCTATGTTCTTTTTCAATATCATGAGTAAAGGTTAAATCTTTTACTTCTAACATTTTTTACCTCCTTAAATCTATTTTTCTTGGGGCAAAAAAGCTTTTGCCACATTAAATGTCTTATTCCCAAAAATTTCTTCATCTGCAAAAATTCTAAACTCGTACTTGCCTTCTTTGTCAAACTTTAATCCCATGAGATTAAATGCTAATTCATAAGAACCTAATTTATCAGGAACATTAAGTTCCGGCATTATTCCCTTTCCGATAATTTTATTACTACTTAAATCTACTAATTCCAGTCTAAAATTATATTTTCCTTGCGCGCTTGTAAATTTTATATATACACTTAATTTAAAATGCTTACAGGGAAAGTTATTAGCAGTGATATTCTCGAATATCCCTATAAGACTTTTTTTATTGGTTCCTATTTCCGTAATTATGCTATCACATAATAGCATTGCGTTTAGTTTAGGGTGAATATTACTCATTTATCCCTCCTACTTTTAGTATCTACCATAATAAATGTCTGGTTTCCATATAAACCACTTAAACCCAACCCTTTCTTAATATACTCTACCTCTTTAAAAAATCAATATTTTTCTAACAAAAACAAAATCGAATTAACCGTTTAAGATTTGGGGCAATTCTTTAAACGCTCTTGTCGCGGGTAGGATTTCTATATTATCTTCTTGCAAATACCGGTCTCCATTAAAAATTAAATAAGCTCTAGCCATAGGATAATCTTTTAAAAAAGCCCTCAATCCTGTCAGCATGGGTTTAGAAACTTTAGCAGACCGCTTTACTTCAAAAGCTATTATACCTTTTTCTCCATATAAAATAAAATCAACTTCCACATTATTAGCTGTTCTCCAGTAAAAAATATTGTATCCTAAATTTAAAGAATCATTAATCGCCATCAATTCTTGAAAAAATAAACTTTCAAAAGTTATTCCCTCCATTACTTCGGGCATATCTAACGGTCCCTTAGGTCTTAATGTTCGATAAATGCCCGCGTCAAAAAAATAAAATTTAGGATGCAAAATAAGCCGGCGTTTTGCTTTTTTCACGAAAACAGGCAGCCGATAAGCAATGAGCAACTCTTCTAAAATTGAAATATAACTCTCAATAACTTTACGCTCAACACCACAATCTCTAGACACTGAAGATATGTTAAGAACAGATCCTTGGGAAAAACTTACTGATTCTAAAAATCTTGTAAAAGCGGCTAAATTTCTTGTTAACCCTTCTTGGCGAACTTCTTCCTCTAAATAAGTCTTAACATAACTTTCTAAATAAGCCTTGGGATCAGATTCTATATAAACAGAAGGCAATTGCCCATATTGTAGAGAATGATTTAAATTAAAATCATTACTTAGCTCTACCGCGGTTAAAGGATGCAGTGAATAAGTTAAAACTCGTCCGGCCAATAAATTAAATCCCTTTCTCCTCAATTTTCGAGCGCTTGAACCGGTTAAAATAAATTTATATTTATATTTTTCTATTAATCGATGCACCTCACTTAAAAGCTGAGGTATTTTTTGCACTTCATCAATAATAATCCATCCTTTAAAATCTTTTGGAATGAAATTTTCTAACCGCTGTGGATTTGCTAAAAAATCATTAAATAATTCGGCCTCAAGCAAATCTAAATAAATCGCCTGAGGAAAATTTGCCCTTACCCATGTAGTCTTTCCTGTCCCTCGAGGACCAAATAAAAAAAAACTCTTATCTTTAGGAGGAGTAATCAATCTGGAATACATACTTCCATTTTACATGGATTTTTGGAGTTTACAACTCCATTTTGCATATTTATCAAAAAACCAGCCAAATTGTCACTATCCTTGCCAATTTGTCCATTGCGCCTAACTGCGAAATCATAAAATAACCATCGGGTTATTCAGGGCATATTGTTGAACAATTCGATATCGGAAGAACTGTTATTTTATCCGCTAATGTATACATTCTGTTTCCCGGATATACTATCCATAAATGTTCTAACGAGAGTTCATCTATAGCTGACCGCATTGACGGGGTAAGATGCGGCGCGTCTTGATATTTTACTTCAACACCCCAAAGTTTTCCTTTTTTTAAAAAAATAAAATCACACTCTGCGCCTGTATGCACCCCCCAAAAATAAACTTCCTCTTCTTTAAGCCCTAAATGATTTATAATCTGCTCAATAACAAATCCCTCCCATGAAGAACCCAAACGAGGATGCCTGTTTAATTCATCTATTGTTGTAATTCCTAAAAGAGCATGAAAAATACCCGAATCTCGAAAATATATCTTTGGTCGTTTGATAAGCCGCTTCTTCGTATTATAAAACCATGGCTGTAATTGACGAATAAGAAATGCCCCTGATAAAATATCCAAATACCGTCCGGCGGTGACATTTGATATCGCTAAACTTTTTGATATTTCGGACGCGTTAAAAATATTACCGTGATAATGCGCCAGCATCATCCAAAACCGCCGCAATCCTTTAGCAGAAATATGAAAACCAAGATTCGGTATATCTCGTTCTAAAAATGTCATTATAAAATTTTGCCGCCAATCATATGACGCCTTATAATCATGGGCAAGAAAAGATCTAGGAAACCCCCCTCTAATCCATATTTTATTTTGTTCCAAAATACTTATTTCATCAAGAGAAAACCCGCTTAACTCATGATAACTTATTCTGCCTGCCAGGGTTTCCGAACTCTGTCTCAAAAGCTCTTTAGACGCGCTTCCCAGAATAAGATATTTTTGCTCTTTACATTTATCTATTAAAACTCGTAAAACAGGAAATAAATCCGGACACCGCTGAATTTCATCTATAACAATAATTCCCTTTAATTTTTCCAGAGTAAGTTTGGGATTATCTAAAGCAGCTAAATCATTGGGATCCTCCAAATCAAAAAAATGAACACTTTCTCCCTTTATATCAGAAACAAACTGATGAGATAAAGTTGTTTTTCCACACTGCCTCGGTCCAAGAATAGCAACTGCCGGCGAATATCTAAAAGCAGCCTTAAGTTCAGCTATCTTTTGGCTTCGTTTTATTTCCATAGTTAAATAATACCATGAAATTTTACCATTGCAAGTTAATTTTTCATGGCATTATTGGTGCTTAAACTACTTGGAATATGCTTCTTGAGGTATGATACTTTTGACATTATTATTGTTAAGTAAGGAAATTGTCTATACTGGCGGCGGCTTGACGACCTTCATCAATCGCCCACACAATTAACGACTGACCGCGACGGGCATCTCCTGAGGCAAACACTCCTTTTAGCGAAGTCATATAGGCGGAGTCTGTCTTTATATTCCCTCTTTTATCAAGAGTGATACCTAATTCTTTAACCAGCCCTTCCTGTTTCGGATGTAAAAATCCAATCGCTAAAATAACGGCGTCAGCCTCTATTTCAAATTCTGAACCGGGAATTTCTTTCATTGTCAGACATCCTTTATTATTTTTATCAGAAAAATCAACTTTTACACAAGCTATCTTCTTTAACTTATTATCCTGCCCTATAAATTTTTTAGTAAGCACCGCCCATTGACGAGCCCCGCCTTCCTCATGGCTGGTTGAAGTTTTTAAAATTAAAGGATACTTCGGCCAAGGATAATCACATGTTCTACATTCTGCCGGTTTCGGCACAACTTCTATCTGAACAACACAATCAGCACCCTGACGAAGAGCGGTACCAACACAGTCAGAGCCAGTATCCCCGCCACCAATAACTACGACTTTTTTGTTTTTCACATTAATTATTTCTGTTTCTCTGATTTTTTCTCCGGCAACTCTTTTGTTAGACTGAGTTAAAAAGTCCATGGCAAAATAAATACCGTTTAATTCTCTGCCGGAAATTTTTAAATTCCGCGGCTGACGAGACCCCATTGCTAAACAAACAGCGTCAAATTCTTTTAATAGCTTTGAAACAGAATAGTCTTTTCCTACATTAGTATTTATTCTAAACTTAATTCCTTCTTTTTTCCAAATAGATATTCTTCTATCCAAAAGATTTTTTTCTAATTTAAAATCGGGTATACCATAGCGCGTAATTCCGCCGATGTTATTATCTTTTTCAAAAACAACAACACTATGCCCGCGCCTATTAAGCTGAACAGCGGCAGATAATCCCGCGGGACCGCTGCCTATAACCGCGATTTTTTTACCTGTTCTCACTTTTGGCGGTTGTGGCTTAATTAACCCGTTAGCAAAAGCATACTCAATAACCGCCAACTCATTTTCCCGTATAGTAACCGCATCATCACCAATACCTAAAACGCAAGAATATTCACATAATGAAGGACATACTCTTCCTGTAATTTCCGGTAAATTATTTGTGGCAGCAAGCAATTGAAACGCTTTTTCCCACTGTCCCAAGGCTGCTAAATCATTCCACTCTGGTATATAATTGCCCACCGGACAGGCCCAATGACAAAAGGGAGTACCGCAATCCATGCACCGAGCCGCTTGTTCACTTGAATGCTTTACGTCCCGCGGTAACGGTACTTCCTTATAATCGCTAATGCGTTCACAGACAGGACGATATTGTGTTGTTTTTTGCTTAACTTTTAAAAAAAATTTTACGTCTTTTTTCATTTTTCATATTATTTACGGGAGAACGCGAGACCCTCCCCTACAAATTATTTATTTTGTCATTTTTATCCGTCAGAGACTTCTAATAAATCTAGCTTCTTCTCAATCGCCTTGCCCGACAATACACGTTTATATTCTATGGGCATAACTTTTATAAATTTCTTAAGCTCACTCTTAAAATCATCAAGTACGCTTTTCGCTAAATCACTCTTGGTGTATTTATAATGATTAAGCAATAACCTATAAATTGTATCTCTATCTTCAACTACTATTTCATCAAAATCAACCATACTCATATTACACTTATCTTTAAACGTATCGGCTGTATCATAGACATAAGCAATACCTCCACTCATCCCTGCGCCAAAGTTACATCCGGTTTCACCTAAAATAACAACCCTGCCGCCAGTCATATACTCACACCCATGATCGCCAACCCCTTCAACAACAGCAAAAACTCCGGAGTTTCTAATACAAAACCGTTCTCCCGCTAATCCCCGAATATAGGCTTCTCCTTTTATCGCGCCATAAAATGTCGTGTTACCAATAATAATATTTTCACGAGGGCTATACCCTGCTGTTTTTGGGGGATAAATAATAATTTTGCCGCCGAACATACCCTTACCAACATAATCGTTGGCTAATCCTTCTAACTCAAAAGTAACGCCGCAGGCGAGCCATGCGCCAAAACTTTGTCCGGCAACACCGTTAAATTTAAAATGAATCGTATCCTTCGCCAATCCCTCTTCTCCAAAATTACGACAAACCTCCCCACTTAACATCGCGCCTGTGGTACGATTAGAATTTTTTATCTCTACACACTCTTGAACTACCTGTCTTTTCTCTAATGCTGGTTTTGCTAACCTAATCAGCTTTTTATCTAAAACATTAGCTATTTGATGATTCTGTTTTATTTGCCAGTACTTACCTACTTTTTTAGAAACCTCTGGTTTATAAAGTATCTTGGAATAATCTATTCCTCTGGCTTTAGAAGGAATACTACGTTTATCAACTTCTAACAAATCCGTACGGCCAACCATTTCATCTATTGTTTTTACTCCTATCCGCGCCATAATTTCTCTTAGTTCCTGAACAATAAAACGAATGTAGTTTTCAACATGATCGGGATTGCCGCAAAACCGTTTTTGTAAAATGTCGTCTTGGGTAGCTACGCCTACGGAACAATTGTTAAGATGACAATGCCGTAACATCACGCACCCCATAACAATCAAAACTGAGGTACAAAACCCAAACTCCTGAGCCCCCAATAACGCGGCAATAGCAACATCTCGACCTGTGCGCATTTGCCCGTCAGTTTGTAAACGTACTCTCGACCGTAAATCGTTTAAGATAAGAGTCTGATGCGTTTCAGATACCCCCAACTCCCAAGGAAGACCTGCGTGCTGTATGGAACTCATCGGAGAAGCACCGGTTCCGCCGTCACCGCCGGAAATTAAAATCATATCCGCATGTCCTTTTGCCACGCCGGCAGCAATTGTTCCGACACCGACTTCTGACACCAGTTTAACGCTTATTCTCGCGCGTGGATTAACATTCTTTAAATCAAAAATCAGCTGAGCCAAATCTTCGATAGAATATATATCATGGTGCGGTGGCGGGGATATAAGCATTACCCCAGGCGTTGTATAACGAATTCTGGCAATGGTAGCACTTACTTTATGTCCGGGAAGCTGTCCTCCTTCACCCGGTTTTGCGCCTTGCGCGATTTTTATCTGGATTTCGTCAGCGTTCACAAGATAGTTAGTAGTCACCCCGAAACGACCTGAAGCAACCTGCTTAATAGCGCTTCTAGCACAATCACCATTGCTAAACGGTTTAAACCGCAAAGGCTCCTCCCCGCCTTCACCGGTGTTAGACTTACCGCCTAATCTATTCATGGCAATAGCTAAAGTTTGATGCGCGCCGGCTGATATCGACCCAAAACTCATCGCCCCTGTAACAAAGCGTTTAAGCAATTCTTTCTGCGTCTGAACTTTATTAATAGAGATAGATTTATGTTCTTTAAATTTGAACAAACTCCTCAACGTAGTAGGATTTTTAGTCTGATCATTTATCATCTGAGAAAACTCTTTATATCTATTATAATCGCCTTTTCTTGTGGCATCTTGTAACGCGGAAATGCTTTCGGGATTCCATAAATGAAACTCACCATCTTTGCGCCACTGATATAGACCTCCTGTAGATAAATAAGGCGTGCCGGCTATGTTAGGAGTAAACGCTTGACTATGCCGCGCCAAAGTTTCTTCTCTGATAACCATAAACCCTACGCCGCCAATACGAGAAGATGTGCCCGTAAAACACCTATCAATAACTTGTTGAGACACCCCTAACGCTTCAAAAATCTGAGCCCCTCGATAACTTTGCAGCGTAGAAATCCCCATTTTCGAAAGAATTTTTAAGATTCCATTAACCACAGCTTGTCGATAATTTTTAATCGCGTTATCCCTCAATAAAGATAAATTTCCTTCATTAATAAGATATGAAATTGTTTCATACGCCAACCTTGGATTAACACAATCGGCCCCGTAGCCAAAAAGAAGAGCGTAATGATGCGCTTCTCTAGGCTCAATACTTTCAACTATAATACTAATTTGCGCCCGCATTGATTCACGCACTAAATGATGATGTACCGCGCCTACCGCTAAAGGAGCGGGTAAAGCAGCTAGATCTTTGTTTATTCCTCTATCACTTAAAACAATAAAAGTATAGCCGCCTCTTATAGCATTAACGGATTCCTTACATATCCTATCTATCGCATTCAAAAAATCCTCATTTTCGTTCGCTTTAAATAAAGTTGAAATTGTTTTTGTCTTAAATCCGTTTTTTTTAATCGCTCGTATTTTTTCTAACTCTTCATTAGTAAGAATAGGGTTTTCTACCCGCAACTTACGACAATGATGGGGCGTCTCATCTAAAATATTTTTTTGCGGACCAAGAAACGTTTCATAACTCATGACGCAATCTTCCCGGATAGGATCAATTGCCGGATTAGTAACTTGCGCGAATAATTGTTTAAAATAATTAAAAAGCAACTTGCTCTTTTTTGAAAAAATAGCCAAAGGAATATCACACCCCATTGACCCTGTAGGCTCAACTCCCGTCTCTGCCATCGGACCAACAATCATTTTTAAATCTTCTCTCGTAATACCGGCTACTTTCATCAGCATAAGCGAATTCTGTTGTTTTATCTTTTTAGTTTTAGGTTTAGGCAACCGCGCTAAATCTAACATATTAGATTTAATCCACGCCGAGTAATCACATAAAGAAGAGGCTTTAGATTTAACCTCTTCATCAGTAACAATTCGCCCTTCTTTAGTATCAATATAAAACATCTTACCCGGCTTAAGTCTACCGCATACTTTAATATCTTGAGCGGCTATATCCAATACGCCAACCTCTGACGCCATAACAACTAAACCATCTTTAGTAACGATGTACCGTCCCGGACGCAACCCATTGCGATCTAAACACGCGCCAACGCTTACGCCGTCAGTAACCGCTATTGCCGCGGGCCCATCCCACGGCTCCATAATACAAGCGTGATACTTATAAAAATCACGTAGTTTTTTATCTAAAGAAAAATCCTTCTCCCAGGCCGCGGGAATCAACATCATCATTACCTGCCAAAGAGGCCTGCCACCTAAAAAAAGAAGCTCAAAAGCATTGTCCATAGTAGCTGAATCACTTAAATCAGGAACTAATATAGGTTTTAGTTTCTCTATATCCTTGCCAAAAAACGGGCTTTGTAACAAGCCTTCTCTTGCTTTCATCCAATTGATGTTTCCTCTCAAAGTATTGATTTCACCATTATGAGCAAGAAACCTAAACGGCTGAGCTAAATCCCATGTAGGATGAGTATTGGTGCTGTATCTCGAGTGTACCAGAGCTATCGCGCTGGTCATCACACGATCCGTTAAATCAGGAAAAAATTTATCCAATTGCCGCGGCATAAGAAGACCTTTATATGAAAACGTCCGACAGGAAAGATTGGTAATATAGAAAAATGATTTCTGGTTTAGCCGAGAAGACCGGATACTTTTTTCGACTTGTTTTCGGATAAGATATAATTTGCGTTCAAATTCTATTTGCGTGGCAACGCTCTTATTTCTCCCAATAAAAACCTGCCCAAATCTAGGCTGAGTTCGCCTCGCTGTTTTTCCGATAGCAGAATTGTTTACCGGCACCGGACGCCACCCTAAAAGGGTTTGCCCTTGCGCTTTTATCGCTTTATAAAATACCTCTTTACAGAATAATCTCTCTTCTATATCAGGAGGAAGAAAAACCAACCCTGCGCCATATTCTCCCTCTGACGGTAAATCTATTTTTACCGCGGCTGCCGCTTTCTTAAAAAAAGAATGCGGCATCTGAAGTAAAAGACCGGCGCCATCTCCAGTCTCGGGATCGGCACCAACAGCACCGCGATGAGTTAGCCGCCTTAACACTGCCAACCCCTGCTCAACTATTTTATGAGATGACCGCCCCTTAATATCACAAACAAACCCAACCCCACAGCTATCTTTCTCAAATTGAGGGTCATAAAGCCCCTGTTTTTTAGGAAAACCGTTTTTTTTCATATGCCTGCTTATTACAGAATAGAAAGATACTTATCAAGTTCATGCTGGGGAACTTGAATTCGGTACTCATCCCATTCTTTTTGCTTCAATGATATAAACCTAGGGAATATATGTTCCCCTAAAGTCTTCTTTACTAACTCGCTTTTGGCGGTTATTTCTATAGCTGTTCCTAGACTATCGGGTAAAGTTTCAATACCCTGTTCTGCTCGCTGTTCTGAACTAAGATGATACAAATTCTTCTCCATCTCAGCAGGAACTTTATATTTTTTCTCTATCCCATCAAGCCCCGCCTGCAACATTACAGCAAACGTAAGATACGGATTACACGCAGGGTCAGCCGCTCTAAATTCACACCTAGTCGCGCTCTCCTGCCCGGGATGATACAACGGTACCCTTATAAGCGCGCTTCTATTTCTACGACTCCATGCCACATAAACCGGAGCTTCGTACCCAGGAACCAATCTTTTATAAGAATTTGTTGTTTGCGCGAATATTGAACAAATCTCTTTTGAATGTTTAAGCAACCCCGAGATATAACAGCGAGCATCATCAGAAAGAAAATCTTTCGACTTACTGTCATAAAAAACGTTCTTGTTTCCCGAAAACAAAGATTGGTGAGTATGCATCCCTGATCCATTCTGTCCAAATATTGGCTTAGGCATAAATGTAGCGTAAACACCAAACTTACTGGCAATCTCTTTTACCACAACCCTGTACGTTATAACATCGTCCGCCATTTTAAGGGCATCGTCATAACGCATGTCTACTTCATGCTGAGAGGGAGCAACTTCATGATGAGAATATTCAACATGCACTCCCATTTGTTCCAAAGCTAACACCGTTTCCCGGCGTAAGTCACTGGCGACATCTAAAGTCGTAAGATCAAAATACCCGCCTTTATCTAAAACTTGCGTCCCTTCATCATTTTTAAAATAAAAGAACTCCAGCTCTGGCCCAATATAAAAATGATCATACCCCATATCTTTGGCTCGAGCTAAGGCTCTCTTTAAAACATACCGGGGATCACCTTCATATGGAGTTTTATCCGGATTTAACACATTACAAATCATTCTAGCCACAGCTTTCTCTTTCGGCCGCCAGGGAAGTAAAGAAAACGTATCCGGATCCGGCATGGCAATCATATCCGACTCTTCAATATCCTGATACCCAGTAATTGAAGACCCGTCAAACCCCATTCCCCGCTCTAACGCGCCTTCTAATTCTCCTTCAGTCATAGAAAAACTTTTCACCTGCCCTAACAAATCCGTAAACCATAACCTAATAAACTTAACATCATTTTCCTTAACCAACTTTAAAATATCCTGTTTTGTCTTTGCCATTTTAACCTCCTCCTATCCTCCTTCGCCTTTTTGGCTTCGGAGAGATTATTTACCCTGCAGCTTTCTGTAGGGTAAATAAAAAAAGACGTTCCGCACCTCTCCTAAAGGCATTGAACGTCTTTGTTTACTTCCTATAACACAAACGTTGTGTTATAATCTCTCTTAATAAAAGTAAGAATAAACCTGTTTTGGTAACCTTTAATTTCATATTTTTCTCAAACCACTTAAATTGCTATATTTTACGCAACGCCCGCGTGTGGGAGAGGCCTTCCACGGCCAAATGGAAATAAATGTAGGCCTCTCCTACTACAACACGCGAGCGCTATTATTTTTATCAGCCCACCGCCACCGAACCTCTTTCTTGCGTTCTAATCCGTATACTTTCAACTAAATCTAAAACAAAAATTTTACCATCACCAATATTACCGCTACGAGCACCCTTTATAATAGCTTTGATTGTAGGCTCAACAAACTCTTTATTAACAGCAATCTCAATGCGGACTTTTTTCAACAAATTAATTTCATGGATTACGCCTCGATAAGTTTCCGTATACCCCTTTTGCTGACCACATCCTAAAGCGTTTGTTACGGTCATTTTATGAATATCGGCATCATACAACGCTTTTTTTACGTCAGTTAACTTATGCGGTTGTATCATTGCTACGATTAACTTCATTTTATACCTCCCACTTCATAGCGGCTAGCGTATGGCGCTTAGCGTATAGAAAAACAAGAAAATTTACTATACGCTATCCGCTACGCGCTAAAAGCTAATTATTGTGTCGTAAACACCTGAAACCCAGAATACGATTCCATGCCGTGCTCACCAATATCAAGACCTTTCAGCTCTTCCTCCCTAGACACCCGCAACCCCACAGTTGAGTCAATTATCTTAAACAAAATGCCCATAGCCACTACCACAAAAGAAACAACACTTATTACCCCCAATAACTGTATCCCAACTTGAGTTAATCCGCCGCCATACAACAATCCATTATGAGATAATCCTAATGATTGTTGACCAAAAATACCAACGGCTATTGTTCCCCAAACACCATTAAATCCATGAACAGCAACCGCGCCAACAGGATCATCCACTCGTCGCTTATCTAAAAAGACAACACCACAAACAACAATTATTCCTCCAACAGCGCCAATAATGATCCCTGCCCAAGGATCAACAAAAGCGCACGGCGCGGTTATAGCAACTAACCCCGCTAACGCGCCATTCATCGCCATGGAAAGATCAGGCTTACCAAACATCTTCCAAACAGTAATCATGGCAATAATCCCCCCTGCGGCGGCGGCTAAATTTGTATTAATCGCGACGCGGGCAATTAAACTACCATCGCCAACACTTAAAGTTGAGCCAGGATTAAAACCAAACCACCCAAACCAAAGAATAAATACACCTAAGGAGGCCAGCGGAATAGAGTGCCCGGCAATAGCATTAGCTGTTCCATCAGCATTATATTTACCCACACGCGGTTTTAACATTATCGTCCCATTCAAAGCGGCAAACCCGCCTACGGCATGAACAACAGTTGACCCAGCAAAATCAGCAAAACCAAGTTTTGACAACCATCCACCACCCCATATCCAATGCCCGATTATGGGATAAATAAACGCCGAAATAATAAACGAATAAATCAAATACGCGCTAAACTTCATTCTTTCGGCCATGCCTCCGGCAACAATAGTAGCCGCCGCTCCACAAAAAGCAGCCTGAAACAGCCAAAACGCATGCAAAGGAATATCCGCGCCAGATTGCGCCCCAATCATAAACCACCCTTTTAACCCCATAAAACCTGTTCCTTCACCAAACATAATTGCGTAACCAAAAATAAAAAAACCAATTGATGCCATACAAAAATCTAAAAAATTCTTAGTTAAAATATTGCATGTATTTTTGGCTCGAATAAACCCCGCTTCAACCATACCAAACCCTGCCTGCATAAAAAAAACTAAAAACGCCGCAAGCAAAACCCACAAAGTATCTACTCCTATATTTTGAGCGTAAGAGATCCTATCCTCAGCGACGACACTCCCCAAAATTCCCATGCACATCATCATCGCAACAGATATTTTTACCACCTTGTCTTTTAATATTCTCATAATTATGCCTCCATCTTTTATTTCGCTCAAAAATAAAAAAAGCGCCCTTGAATCCATTCCTTGGATTTAAAGACGCCATTGCCTTTTACTTACCTACTTTGTTTTTATCCGAAGCTAATCTTAGCTTCTCTTTAGATACAACCACGTATCTATCTTCACTTATCTAAGTAATATCTAAGCCCCTTTGGTAACTTTATTTTCTCTGCCACTTAGCAATTAAATTCTTTTTATGTTTAACAACCATAACATGAGATATCCCTAATTTACTGCCAGCCGCTCTTACTGTTACGCCTTCCAACAACAAAGAAAAAACATCTTTTTCCCTTTTAGAAAACCCATTATTTTTTATTTGTTCCATAGTTATGCCGTTATCGATAGCTGCCCTTACAGATTCTCCTCGATTATAAAGAATATCCTTCACAGTAGTTCCATCTTCATTAATCGGATTATCTAAACTAACAATTGAAACTTTGTTCCTTTTTTTTCTTAAATAGTTTAATATATGAAAATGGCACCCTTTAACCAGATAAGAATCATTAAATTCCTGCGGTACCCCTTTTCTATATTTCTCCCATAAATAAATTACCATCTCTTGATATAAATCATCCTTATCAATAGACGAAATTGCCGCGCCATGGGTTCTCTTCATTTTGGTAGCAAGCTTGTTTAACCGCCCCGACAAGCTATTATAAAGTTCGTTAAATTCCATATGATTAATCCTGTTTTGTTAACCTTTGCGCTACCATAAAATAAAAAAATCCTTTTCCAGCAATATACCTCGCTAAAAAAGGACATCTTTATCCTACTCTTCTAACATCGAAAAGGAACAAAATAAAAAAGCGTTCTTTCGAACGCCTCGCTGTTCCCTTGTGCGGCACTACCGTTGTGCCTCACTTTCATAAAAAATATACCATATATTTTTCCTCCTGTCAAGGAGGTCTATCTCCCTTGACCCTCCCCACATTCTGACCCAACAACTACAGTAAACTCTCCTTTTATTTTTTTCTTTTCAAAATGCTCAACGACCGCGCTACTATCCCCTTCAAAAACCTCTTCAAATTTCTTGGTCATTTCTCTGGCAACAGTAACTTTTCTGTTCCCCAATATTTGCTGTATTTCTTTTAATGATTTTACTATTCTGAAGGGAGATTCTAAAAAGACTATTGCCGCGGCTAATTCTCTTATCTTTTCTAATAACCGCTTCTTTTCTCCAGTTTTTCTAGGTAAATATCCCACGAAAATAAACTTATCATGGGGCAAAGAAGATAGAGCGATTCCATTTATAATACTGCACGCTCCCGGAACAGAAGTAACCGGTATTTGCTGCCCCCTACACGCCCGAACCAGTTTATACCCTGGATCAGAAACCGTGGGAGTTCCCGCGCTAGAAACTAAAGTTATGGTTTTGTCGATCTTTAACTGTTCTATTATAAAGGGAATTTTTCTCTTTTCGTTATGGTCATAAAAACTCTCTAGCTTTTTGTTTATACCGAAATGCTTTAATAACATGGCGGTTTTTCTGGTATCTTCGGCAAGAATTAAATCGGATTCTTTAAAAACGCGTAACGCCCGTAGAGTTATATCTTCTAAATTTCCAATAGGAGTAGCAACAATATATAACATTTGTTCAAAGTTTAGCGTAGGTTATTATTTCCTTTAAAAAACTGTTAATATCTCCTAACCGATGAATGTAGATATCATAAACTTTCTCCATGTCTACCCCCGCGTATTCATGAACAATCAGGTTTCTAAAACCTACCATTCCCCTCATTATTTTGCAAATTTGTTCGCTAATAACTTTTTCTTCATAAAGAGTCTCAAACAGTCCGCCTAAACTACCCGGAACGCCCCAATTATTATCCGATATGATATGACTAGAAATATCAATACACCCTTGAATTGCCGCTTGCAGATTGAGTAACACAATATCCTGAGCATCCCTATCTTTACTAAAATTCTCAAGGGTTATGCCTTGTTTTTCTTTAAGCCTCCCCAAATTTCTGCGAATATTATCCATCTTAGCTATAATAACAGCTTGATTAACCATTTCATTCCTCCTTCATCTTATCAATTAACGCCTTTTCTAATCTTTTTCGGATAGGCAAATAATCTAAATACTCAATAATTGCCCACGCTTCAAAATTATGTTCTGATCTATCAGCTCTCTCATATATTCTAACACCTGTTTTGATTACTTGAAATTTCAAAAAAGAGGAAGAATTATTCAACACAACAATATCAACATCTTTATCTAACCGCCGGCTTATTTCATCTATTAAAGAGATTTTTTTTTGAGTAAAAAAAATTTGCCTAATACTATCATCAAGAAAAACCCCTAAATCTACATCGCTAAATTTATTTTCCTTATTAACAGCCTCGGATCCAAATAAATACACGCATAGAATCTCTTTCTGCGTCTTAAAATAATCTCTTAAAATTTCTAATTTTTTCTTATCCATTAGTTTCTATTCAACCGTAACAGATTTAGCAAGATTTCGAGGCTGGTCTATTTCACATTTTAAGTTTTTAGCAACATGATAAGCAAACAACTGTAAACACACGGCTACTAAAAAGGGCGCAAAATCCTGGTTCTTAAATTCAGGAATATAAATAATTTCATCACTTAACGTCGACGCTTCCGTATCTCCACGATTTAAAATTCCTAAAACTTTTCCTTTTCTTGCTTTAATCTCTTGGATATTAGAAACCATCTTTTCATACAACTCATCTTTGGGCGCGATACATACAACCCCTCGATATTCATCAATTAAAGCAATAGGACCATGCTTCATTTCTCCGGCAGCATAGCCTTCGGCGGGAATATATGAAATCTCTTTAAGTTTTAGCGCGCCTTCCATTGCCAAGGGATAATTTATCCCTCTGCCTAAAAACAAAAAGCACCCAAAACGAGAAAACTTTCTAGCGATTTTTTTCATCTTTTTGTCATCCTTAAAAATATCCTCCACATACTGAGACACCTTCTCAAAATCAAATAAAAACTCTTGGCTTTGTTTCTCGTCTACTAGACCCTTCACTTGAGAGAGGTAAAGAGTAAACAAATAAAACGCGCTCATCTGCGCAGTATAGGCTTTTGTTGAAGCAACTCCTATTTCGGGGCCGGCGACTGTATGAATAAAGCCGTGACTTTCTTTGATTAAACTAGAACCTAACACATTGCAGATACTCAATATTTTCGCCCCTTTCTTTTTCGCCTCTTTAACCGCGGCTAGCGTATCAGCTGTTTCACCCGATTGAGAGATAGCAATAAGCAAATTATCTTTTCCTAAATTAACTTTTCTATACCGGAATTCCGAAGACGTATCAAGTTCTATATCCAGATTACAGTATTTCTCTAGAAGATACTTTCCCACGTATCCAGCATGATACGCTGTTCCGCACGCGGTTATATATATCTTTTTAATATTCTTAAAATAACTCTCTTTCATGTTTATATTAGGAAAACAGACTCGATTATTCTTTACGTATAAAGACTGGATTCTCTTAAAAACTTGGGGCTGCTCATAGATTTCCTTGAGCATAAAATGAGCCAGCCCTTTTTTCCCAGTATCTTCGGCTGTTATTATTATATCCTCTATTTTTACATCTACCTGCTCACGCTGAAAATTAAACACTTTCGTATCGCAACGGCTCACCACGGCAATCTGTTCGTCTTCCAAATGAACCACTTTTTTAACAAGAGAAGTTAGCGCCGGCAAGTCTGACGCTAAAAACTTACCGTCTTTTCCTAGTCCAATGATTAAAGGGCTGCCCTTCCTTACTACAACTAGTTTATCTGGCTCTCTTTTTGAAATTACTCCTAAAGCGTAAGACCCCTTTAACTCTTTAACCGCCTCATAAACAGCCTCCTCTATAGTTCCTTTATAAAATTTTTCAATTAAATGGCTAATGACCTCCGTATCGGTATCACTTAAAAACTTAACTCCTTCCTGAATCAAGATACTTCTTAATTTCATATAATTTTCTATGATACCATTGTGAACGATAGCAATATTTCCAGCTCCTCCTAAATGTGGGTGGGCATTCTTCTTATTAGGCTCCCCATGAGTTGCCCAGCGAGTATGCAAAATAGCGGTCCCAAACTGATTATTGAGTACAGGTTTTAACTCTTTCTTTAACTGTGCGATTTTGCCCGGTCTCTTCCTTAAAAAAAAGCGCCCCTGATGAACACCGGCAAACCCGCAAGAATCATAACCGCGATACTCAAGTCGGGATAACCCGTCAATTAACGCAGACACTTTTACATTTTTACCAATATATCCAAATATTCCACACATATTACATCAGGATTAAGTTGTAAGTACTAAGAATTAAGTGAAAAATGACCTGTCCTGAAATAAATTAACAAAACGTCTATGCTTAATCCTTACTACTTATGTCTTACTACTTTTCAAACATTATACAAGAAACGCCTAGTTGTTGCCAGGATATTTATATGATAGAAAACGAAGGAAATTATGAAGAATAAAAACAAGCGACCCCAGCCGGATTTGAACCGGCGTCGCCGCCGTGAAAGGGCGGTGTCCTGAACCAGGCTAGACGATGGGGTCATCTATATTACTTTCTCTTCTAATATATTACTTCACTTTTCTTCAAACCGATGTCCTGAACCAGGCTTCCCGCTCCTCTATTTATTTTCTTATCAAGCGGGATCCCGCCGAGAACAAAGTTCGCAGGCGGGAAGACGATGGGATCGATCAACAGTTATTAGTTGCCAGATGCATATTTTTTCTGACTTCTGTC
>JAHISK010000075.1 GCA_018818105.1 Candidatus Omnitrophota bacterium
CTAAAAGGCTACATATTTGACGTTGGTAGTTTTTCCGATCTTTGATAAATTCAAATCTAAGTTTAGTTATTTCTCGAAGAATTTGAATTTTTTCTTCAGAAATAACAGGGTCAGCCCTTGAAATGTGAAAAGAATTGGCAGGGATAGTTATTTTGATAAGATGAATTCATGGTGAGACCATTATTAGTTAGGAAGTTGAGTATCTATTTATCGAAAAGATTAAGCGGATTGACGAATAAGAAAATAGGAGTTAGATTTGATATAAGTTATTCAGCGGTAAGCAAGGTAGCAATTAATAGAGAAAAGATAATAGAAGAAGATAAAAATCTGAAAAAAATGGTAGAGGGCTCATTTCACATTTCAAGGGCTGACCCTGTTATTCTACAGTTATTCTATTATTCTACGACCCTGTTATTCTATAATGAAGATTCCAAAGGGGTACCTAAACTTAAATCAGACGCTAATGCGGGGGGAACTATTTCTGGGAATGCCCGAAAGGCTTTAGCAAAACGGCTTAAACGGCCGATTGTTTCCAGTAATAATTATTTGAAGGAAAAGGAATCTCAGAAGAAGATTAAATAAGTAGTTAGTTGTCAGATGTTTTGGGCGTGCTTTTATCGCCAGAATTGGCAAAATAGTCAATAAAAGGATATATTTTGGTCGGATGGGGATGATTTCGAATATAGTTGACATCTTTTATGGCAGAGATAAAATTAATTAGAGAAAAAATCATGAGAATAATCTTTATTCTTATCATTTTGTGTTGTATTCCCGCCTCTGTTAGTTACCCAGTAACCGCTGCGGAGCGTGAGTTTGGATGTTTTATTGATCGGCGAGTCGTGTCTTCCAGTATAATTATTTTTGATGAGGAATTAACTAAGCGAGTAAACCAAATCGGTAATCGTATCGCTAGAGTTTCCGATAAACCAGATATCGATTACAAATTTAGAATAATTAGCAGTCCGGTTATTAATGCTAGTACTTGCGGCGCGGGGTTTGTATATGTATACACCGGTTTATTGGATATACTTGAAAGTGAAGAAGAGTTGGCGGCAGTGCTGGCTCATGAAATAGGGCATAGTTGCAAAAGCCATCCGTTAAAGTTTTATCGTTCTTCAAAGAAAAAAGAAAGAGTATGGCAGGGGGTAGTTATGCATGCCGCTGAAATTTTTGGGGAAGTCGCGGCTCAGTTTGCCGGGGCAAGTAAGCCTTCACCGTATTCTTTCGGCTGGCAGCGGCAGTCATATGCTGATCAGGTATATCTAGCAAGTTATGGCGTGGGAATGGCTACGGCAATGGTAACGTCTCCAATGTTAATCGGATGGATTAATGGTTACGGCCGGCAGAATGAGTGTGAAGCTGATGATTTGGCGGTAGTATATCTTAAAAAGGCGGGGTATGATCCCCGCGCGTTTCTTAAATTTTTGAGACGGCTACAATTGGTAAGAGACAGGTTAGATTTGAGCAGAAAAGGTTATTCTTCCAGTCTTATAAACGCTGAACCGGGATTAGAAGAAAGAATTAAGATGGTAGAGGCGGCGGTAGAAGGGGGAATGTAAGGATGCTTCGAATATGTCAAATTTTGTTTTTTACCGCGGTATGCGGGATTGCTTTTTCGTCTATATCCAGCGCGGAGGATTTTTCTCCTGAAGATATATCTTCAGTGAGTCAGGCTATTGCTGAAATGGATTTGATGCGGGGTGAACATGAAGAAAAAGTTGTGAACAATTCATGGTTTACTACTGTAGAAGGTGAGAGAGTGGAAAGGTATAGGGCGCTCGGATTATTGTCGAGTAATAAAGATTCACCTGTAAGGGTAATAGAATCATATTTTAGCACTATACAGTTAGGTTCTTTTCCTGGGGGAGAGATAATCCCCACGGCTAATTATATATATACAATGTGGAAAAATAATAGTCCCAAAACATCGCAAGAGTTTTATGAAGCTACAAGAAGTTTTGATTTAATATTAGGCGGGCCTATTAGGTGTTATGGTGATGCAGTAAAGCTTATGGATTCAGATATATTTAGTTGGCCAGCTATGTTGAGCAAGCAAACTAAAGATTATGGTAAAGGCAGTTTTTTATCACAGGGAAAGTGGAGCAAGTGGTTTACTAATCAAATTTATAAAGGCCAAGTTGATAACCATCTTTCAGGAACTGTTTTTTTAGGTGAAAAGTGGGGGGGATGGGTTAGTAATCAAATATATAAAGGCAAAATTACTTCTCAGGAATTTCAATCGTTATATGGATATAAAAAAACACGGAATATTTTTGTGAAACATTTGCCAGCCAATGGTTATAATTCTAAAAATATTGGACAAGTTTATGATATGAAGGCATATGAATTGTATAATTTAAAGAAGAATGAGGTTTTCTCTCAGACTAAATGGCAAGGTGATTTGGGGAGTACGTTTCAGACTGCATGTGAAAATTTTAATCATAAAAGGGGGCTAACTAGTCATAATTATCTGGTTGACAAGAACTGGGTTATTCCTAAATCAAAAATAAATTTTTTTCAGAAGAATTACGGTTATCCAAGTATTCCTATGCAGGGTAATTTCCCTAAAGCTAATTGGAACGGGTCTAAGCTTATTCCGTATAATAAGAGGATGAATTAGTGATGATATTGGGTATATCTTTAAAGGAAAAGATAGGATTAGACTTAAAAAGGAGGATGAAAATATGCGTGTATTGAGTTTTAAAGCAGGATTTTTAATGTTTCTTTTTACCGCGGCGGTATTAGTTTGTGGGTGCGCGGGCTCTAGATTCATGTCGATAAGTGACGGTTATCATAAAGATTGGGGGATGATTCCCTATAAAGAGAGTTTATCGGTAAAGGTTTTTGCGACCGATTCTCAGGATAAATGGAATGATAAGGACTTGGGCCAAATATTTACCGAGAGGCTAGTTGAGAAGTTTGAAAAAGAAGGTATTTTTGATGAGGTGTTTATTATTTCTTCTGCCGAGGCACCTAAAACCAGGCTGGTTTTAGAAGGCGCGGTTGAAATCGCGGAGAAGTCCGGCTACGCGGCACGTCTGTTTGTTCCCAGTACATGTAAGGTAAATGTTTCCGGAAAGTTAGTTGACGCGCGTGATAAGGTGGAACTTTTTATCTTTACGAAATCCCGGGATAGTCAAGGAGGGTTACTTGGCGCTGGCGGTTTGCTTTCGGCCAGTTCTAAAACTATGGTAAAAGAGCTTACTCAATGGGTTGCCGATGATGTAGCGGGAATTTTAAGAAATGATAAAAAGAAAAGATAAAACTTCTGTTAGAGGAGTTTTTGCTTGTTTGCTGGTAATATGTATAAATACTTTTTTTGTTGGGTGCGCGTCTAAGGGCGAACGTGTTTTTATCGATACAAGTGTTAAAGAAAAAGTTAAGTTTTTAACCTGCCATTTGAAAAAAAATCCTGATGACGTATTTTCTCGTTTATCATTGGGGCGGTTATTTTTTAAGGAAGAAATGCTGGTCGCGGCAAAGGATCAGTTTGAGCGTGTAATAGCTATTGCTCCTGGCAATGCCGAAGGGTATCTTTTACTTAGTCGTGTTTTATACCGTGCCATTGAGCCTGATTATTCTCATATTATTGTATTACTTGAAAAAGCCCGCGCGGTATCTCCGGAGGATGAAGCTGTACGGCTTAATCTTGGTTTAGCCTATGATAAGGAAGGGCGTTGGCAGGAAGCAGAAGCCGCGTTAAAGAAGGCTGTAAGTTTGGCTTCTCGAGTTGAAACGCTTCTTTCCGCGCGGTTAGGCTTAATGGTTATTTATAAGAGGCAGGGAAATCAGCAGGCCGCCGCGGCAGAGTATGAGGCTGCTCGTGGTATTTATCCTGATGTGGAAGATGTGATTCAGCGGGTAGAGGTGAACCGTATTGTTCCTTCTCCGGCATATCAGGGTACGCTGGGCAGAGATGGGATACATGATTTACCGGAAGACAGAGCGGCGCGGCTAGAGAAGAAATTTCTTGAGTTGGAAGAATGAGAATGAACAATAAAGTTAAGTTTGTCTTTATACTGTTTTGTTTAGTAGTATCGGGATGCGCTTCCAAGAGAGTTACTATTGACGATTGCCGAATGGTATTTGGTAATGACCGCGGTGCCTATTCGGTTAATAGTGTTGGTTCATATAGCTATCCTATGTATTTAGAAAAGCAATATGATGCTGGATATGAACAGACATGGAATTTCATTATTAAAAGTATAGAAAAACTTAACGGTGTTGTAATTATAAAAGACAAAGAAGGCGGAGTTATTTCGTTTAGTAATTATAAAGAGGGAAGTGTTCCTGATAATTTTTTGCCGTTTAAGAGGGATAAGGTAAGATGGAAATGTTTTACAAATATCTATGTTAAGGAAATTGAGGAGAGAATAACAAAAGTATGGGCAGTGTATTATATTACGATGTTGTATTCGGTAAATGATAAAAAATACGTATGGTATGATCCGGGTGTTAGGCGCCGTTCTTCGTGTGATAGAGATGTGGTTTTGCCGAGTTATTTAGATGTTGAGTTTTTTTACGCGTTGGATATGGTGAATAATGCGTCGGGAGAATAAAGTCAAAGCGGTTATGAAAGTTAACGTGTTGGCGGTAATAGTTTTTATTATGATGGCGTTTTGCGGGTGTTCCGCGCCGCTAGCGGATTTTTATTATCTTCCCGAAATAAAATTAAAAAATCGTTTTAAAGAAGATTTTAAAGATTTCAGTTTGCCCGAAATTAATGAGATAAAACTGAATGAAAATAAGAAAATCTTTCCTTACGCGGAGTTTAATCGTGTGTGGGAGGCTGTTAGTGTTGTGATGATGCAGGAAGGAGTACTCATGTATTCGTCGAAAGATAAGGGATTACTCGCGGTGGCGGTTTCTCCTCCGGTTGTTTTTTTTATCGAACGGAATAAGCCTATAAATGTATATCTTTATTATATGGTAAATTTGTATAATTACGGCAACGATGAGAAAGGAAAATTTTCTCTTTCTCGAGAGAACTTTAAGGATGCGGTCGGCAAGGATGTGGATTGCGAAGCGGCGATGAGCAATAATATTTTCGATAAAATTTCCACGCAGATTTACGCAAATCAGAAATGGAGATATTTAAATTAAGAGTGTAAATTATTATGATTGGTGAAAGAGAGAGGAGAGATAGGTTAGTAAATAAGGTTATTAATAAACCTCTTAGTATACCGTATTTTTTCCGTTTTTAAAGTATTTATCATTGTTTGTACCCGGTTTATAGCTTCTTTACTGGGTGTGCTATTATCGTTGGAATCGGCAAAATAGTCAATAAAAGGGTTTATTTGCGCTATTTTAGGTATAATTCGCTTGTTTTTTATTATAAAAGATAGTGTTTGATTGAAATCTGTTTCTGATTCTTGCGGATATCCTAAAATTAAGCTTACTTCAAAGTGCAGGCTAGCATTTGTTAATATGGTAAAGAAGTCTAAGGCGTCGTTTGTAGTGAATCCTTTGTTCATATTTTTTAAGGTTTTGTCAGATCCACTTTCTAATCCGATAAACAAGTTATAACATCCGCTTTTTTTCATTAGTTTTGCTAAATCTAGAGGAAAATGTTTTTTAATCCGGATTTGCGCTTCCCATTGTATGTTTAATCTTTGAGATATAATTTTTTGACAGAATTCTTCCAACCATGTGTTTTTGTAATTTATCATTGAGTCTGTAAAAATAAAATGGGTTGTTTGGTATTTTTTTATAAGATAAGTTATTTGATCTATCATGTATTGCGGCGAGTAATGTCTAAATTTTTGGTAAAGATTTTTTTCCGTACAAAAGGCGCATTTATGCGTGCATCCGCGAGAGGTAATAAGGGCAATGCTACGGCTGTGGGAATAATCAGTTAGATTTATTGGGTCAAAATCAATGAAAGGAAGAGTATCTAGGGTATCAATTTCCTGGAACCGGCTGATAGCGTTAGCATTATTTTGAATCGCTTGATAAAGAGGTATTTCTCCTTCTCCGATAATCCAAGAGAATTGTGGATCTAACTTGTTTGCTTTATCTAAAAAGAGTACTTGTGGTCCGCCGAAGATTATTTTTTTTGAAGGGAACTGTTGTTTTATTTTTTGTGCCAGCAGGAGGGCAAAGGGTGTGTTTCTTTTGAAAAGAGAAAAGCCTATAAACTGTGAGTCTTTTATTTCTGATAAAAGATTCGATAGAATTGAGGGAAATTTTTTTTCTATGATAAAAAAGAGATTTTTTTCAAATGTTTCATCTAGCCCCAACCATTGGGGGGGGGTGTATAGGCCTAAGTTAAAAATAGTATGGTTAAGGTCTATTATTCCTGTGGATATTCCCTTTTTTTCTAAGTGTTTTTTAAGGTAGAAAAGTGCCAGAGGCGGAGTTTTAACCCAAAAAGGTGGAGTTTGGATTATGTAGACTAATTTTTTCATTCTTATATAATACTAAAAAAGGGGCAGAGGTCAAGAGAGTATAAATTTTAAATTTACCAATTACCATTTTAAAATTAGCATTTATGTAAGAGAAACAATAAAGAATAAGGTATGCATAATTTTAAATTTCGTATTTAAAAGAATTGATATTAAAAATTTAAAATGGTAATTGGTAAATGGTAAATTTAAAATGAGTATGAGTTTATATATCCATATACCGTTTTGTCGGAAAAAGTGTGTTTATTGTGATTTCTATAGTGTTAAATACGATAGAAATTTAGTTTGTGCCTATGTTGATGTCCTTTGTCGGCAGATTGAAGTGTTGGATGATAATTTTTCTACTGTTTTTATCGGCGGTGGGACGCCTACGGTGTTGGATGTAAGATTGTTAAAAAAGATACTGATAAAATTACACCGGGTGAGTAAAGATGTTAGTGAGTTTACCATTGAAGTTAATCCTGAAAGTTTCACAAGAGAAAAAGCGGATTTATTAATTAGTGAGGGTGTTAACCGTATAAGTATTGGCGGTCAGTCTTTGTATGATAAAAAGTTGCGACGATTGGGAAGAGTTCATTCTGTTAATGATGTTGATCGTGCCGTGACTATTGCTGTATCAGCAGGATTTAAAAATATTAATCTTGATTTGATTTTTGGGGTGTGGGGCCAGAATTTAGATATGTGGAAGAAAGAGTTGAATCGTGCTGTAAGGTATCCTATTACACATATTTCTGTGTACGCGCTTACGATAGAGACGAATACACCGTTAGATATAGCTGTGAAGAGAAAGCAAATAATTCCGTTATCAGAAGATATCACTGCAAACATGTATGGGGTTGCTATGGAGTATTTGAAAAAAAAGGGATTTTATCAGTATGAAGTATCTAATTATTCTAAAAAAGGATATGAGTGTAAACATAATTTAAGTTATTGGAACTATAATGAGTATATTGGATTAGGGCCGTCAGCGGTTTCTTTTAAAGGGGGAGTAAGAGAAAAAAACGTTAATAATTTAGAAAACTACATAAAAAATTTGGGGAATAAAAAAGGGGTAGTTGATTCTACTGAAAGCTTATCGCCGGTGGCGTTGGCTAAAGAATTTGCCGCGATTAAAATACGAACGAAAGATGGTATAAATTTTGGGGATTTTAGGGAACGGTTTGGGCTTGATTTTCTAACGTTGGAATCAGAAGCTCTTACAGAGCTATATCGTGAGAAGTTACTGAAGTATCGGATGAAGAATAAAGTGAAAATTGGCCTTTATTTGACTAAACGGGGCTTTTTATTTTGCGATACGGTTTCAAGTAGTTTTGTTTAAGTCAAATAACTCCTAAATAGTTGTAAACTCTGGATAAATCAGGCTTAGACAGGTCTTCTCCTTACCTATTGCGAATTATACGTTTATATGATAAAATTCTTGCTTATATGCAGATAAATAAGAAGAAACTCAGGGATATTGTTTTACGGTTTAAAAATAAGCGGATACTGGTTATTGGCGACCTTATTTTAGACCATTATATTTTCGGGAAAGTTGACAAAATATCTCCTGAAGGCCCTGTTCCAGTGGTGTGGGCTAATAGAGAAAATTTTGTCTGCGGCGGAGCGGCTAACGTTGGGCTTAATCTTTGTTCGTTAGGGACAAGGGTGAGTTTATGCGGGGTGTTAGGTAAAGACCGTTTTGGCGATGTGTTATTTTCTCTTATTAAAGAAAAAGGCATAGATAGCGGAATGATTGTGATAGACGGCGGTCGGCCTACTACTCTGAAAACAAGGATAATCGCTCATCATCAGCAAGTTGTCAGAGTAGACTGGGAATCCTTAGAGTTTTTAACAGTAGAGACTAATAAGAAGATTTTAAATAAAGTCAAAAAGAATATTGATGATTTTGACGCGGTTATTATTGAAGATTATGGTAAGGGCGTAATCAATCCTACTTTGGTAGGTGAGTTAGTTAAGTTATGTAAGGAAAAGAAAAAAATAGTTACTGTTGATCCTAAAGAAGAACACTTTGATTATTATGAGAATGTAACTGTTTTGACGCCAAATTTAAAAGAAGCTCAGACCGCCGCGAATATGAAAATACGCGGGAAAGATGATATATTTCGCTTGGGAGAAATCATTATAGGTAAACTTAATCCGAAAGTTTTGCTTATTACCTTAGGTGAAGATGGAATGATGTTGTTTCATGATGGCGGGTATGACCATATCCCTACCGCGGCATTAGAAGTGTTTGATGTAACGGGAGCAGGTGATACTGTAATAGCTATTTATACTAACGCGTTAAGTTGCGGCGCGTCGTATTTAGAAGCAGCTGTTATTTCTAATTTAGCCGCGGGAATTGTTGTTGGTAAATTAGGCGCGGCGACGATAACCAAGGAAGAGCTTTTTAATAAGATTAAGGAGGTTGGCAAATGAGTGTTATCGGTGTAATTCCGGCGAGGTATCAATCTAGGCGATTGCCTTTCAAATTGTTAAGAAAGTTATACGGTAAGTCTTTACTTCAGTGGACATGGGAAACGGCGTCGAAAGCGACATTGTTAGATAAACTTATTATTGCTTGCGATGATCCGAAAATGGAAGGGGTTGCTAAAGATTTTGGTGCCGATGTTGTGATGACTTCCGTACAGCATCTTTGCGGTACAGATAGAATTGCTGAGGCAGTAAGAGACATGGATGTAGATATTGTAGTTAATATTCAGGCTGATGAACCATTGATTCATCCTTCTAATATTGATAGTTTAGTACAGGAAATGGCGAATAATTCTAGTTTAGTTATGGCTACTCCTAAAAAAATGATTGACGATGATAATGAAATTAGTAGCCCTAATGTAGTAAAGGTTGTTTGTGATAAAGATGATTTCGCTCTTTACTTTTCCCGGTTTCCAATTCCATATTATCGAGAAAGTGATATCTCGAAAGTGTATTATAAACATCTGGGGCTATATTCTTATACGAAGGATTTTCTTTATACTTTTAAAAATATGCCGCCGTCGCATTTAGAAAAGGCGGAAAAGCTAGAACAGTTAAGAGTTCTGGAAGCGGGGTATAAAATAAAAGTTATTGAAACTCAGTTCGATTCTTGGGGTGTTGATACGGAAGAAGATTTTAAAAAAGTCGAAAAAATTTTAGGGGAAAAAGGGTACGCTTAGGATAGTGGTTAGTGTTTAGTGGTTAGTGGTTAGTGTTTAGGGGTTAGTGGTTAGTTAGGGAATAAGGAATGTCGGCGTGAGGTGAAAAAATGAAAAAGTTAGGATTTGATAACGATAAATATTTAAAAGAACAGTTAACGGCGATTTTAGAAAGAGTTAAAATGTTTGATAATAAGCTTTATCTGGAATTTGGCGGTAAAATTATTTTTGATTATCATGCTTCCAGAGTTTTACCTGGATTTGACCCTAACGTGAAAATGCGTCTCTTACAGCAGCTTAAAGAAAAAGCCGATATTATATTATGTATTTATTCCGGCGATATTGAACGTAGAAAGGTGAGAGCTGATTTTGGGATTACCTATGATGTTGACGCGTTTAAGTTAATAGATGATTTACGTGATTGGGGGATAGATGTGACCGCGGTGGTGATCACTCGGTTCGAAAATCAGCCGGCAGTAAAAATATTTAGAAATAAGCTGCAGCGTCGTGGAATAAAAGTATACACGCACATCTTTACTAAAGGGTACCCTACTGAGGTTGATACAATTGTAAGTGACCAAGGGTATGGTGCTAATGAGCATATTGAAACCAAGCATCCTTTAGTTATAGTAACGGGACCTGGTCCGGGAAGCGGTAAGTTAGCCACGTGTCTTTCTCAGTTATATCATGATTATAGAAAAGGATTAAAGAGCGGGTACTCTAAATTTGAGACGTTTCCTATTTGGAATTTGCCTTTAAAGCATCCAGTAAACGTGTCTTATGAATCGGCTACTGCCGATATTAAAGATTTTAACATGATTGATTCTTTTCATTTGGAAGCGTATAACGAAAAAGTGGTTAATTATAACCGAGATATAGAAGTGTTCCCTGTACTTAAACGAATCCTTGAAAAAATAACTGGCGCAGAGGCAATTTATAAGTCGCCTACGGATATGGGGGTAAACAGGGCGGGATTTGGGATTATTGATGATGAGGTTGTTAGTGAGGCGTCTAGACAGGAAGTTATACGAAGAGTTTTTCGGTATCGTTGTGAGTATGCCATGGGGTTTGTCGATAAAGATACTGTTCAGCGAGCAGAGCTTATTATGAGTGAGTTGGGCGTTAACCTTCAGGATCGGAAAGTAGTTACCAAAGCCGCTGAAGTAGCGTTAGAAGCTCAGCAGAACGGTAAAGGTAATGAAGGCGTGTTTTGCGGCGCGGCAATAGAGTTGTTGGATAAAACTATTATAACAGGTAAGAATTCGCAGCTTATGCACGCGTCATCAAGTCTTATTTTAAATGCTATAAAAACGTTGGCGAGTATTCCTGATAACATACATTTGTTATCGCCGGCGGTTATAGAGTCAATAAGAGAGCTTAAGAAAGATATTTTATCAGCTAAATCTGTAAGTTTAGATTTAGAGGAAACGTTGATAGCGTTGAGTATCAGCGCGGCTACTAATTCTAGCGCTAAAGTCGCGATGGATAGGCTAAAAGAGTTAAAGGGGTGTCAGGTACATATGACACATATGCCTACGCCTGGTGATGAGGCGGGGTTAAGACGGTTAGGTGTACAGCTTACTAGCGAACCTAACTTTTCAAGTAAAAATCTTTTTTTAGGGTAACATGAAGGATTATAAGAACAAATTTATTTTTATCGCGGGACCTTGTATTATTGAAAATAGAAAAACTACTTTAGATATCGCAAATTATTTGAAGGAGTTAGTTAGCCGATACCCTGATGTTTTTTTTATTTTTAAAGCGAGTTTTGATAAAGCTAACCGAACGGCGATAAAATCGTTTAGAGGTCCGGGATTAATAGAGGGGCTTGATATTTTAAAGGAAGTTAAAGAAAAAGTCGGTGTGGCGGTTTTAAGCGACGTTCATTGTCCTGAGCAAATTAAAGCTGTTAGTGAGGTTGTAGACGTAATTCAGATACCGGCTTTTTTATGTCGGCAGACAGATTTGGTTGTCGAGGCGGCAAAAACTGGAAAGATCATAAATATTAAGAAAGGTCAATTTCTCGCGCCGCAGGATATGCGGTATGTTGTTGAAAAGGCGGAATCTACAGGGAATAAGAATATATTTCTTACCGAGAGAGGTGTTTGTTTTGGGTATAATAATCTGGTTGTTGATTTTAGGTCTTTTTTGATTATGAAAGAGTTAGGGTATCCCATTATTTATGACGCTACGCATTCGTTACAGCGTCCTTCGGCAGCAGGAGGTGTTTCCGGAGGAGATAGAGAGTTTATTTTTCCGTTAAGTATGGCTGCGGCTGCTTGCGGGGTGTCAGGGTTATTCATGGAAGTTCATCCTAACCCGAAGCAAGCATTGTCGGATAAACATACGTCCTATCCGCTAGATAAGGTTGAAAACTTGCTTAAGAAAACGCTAGAAATCAGAGGAATTACAAAATCTATGTAGGGACAGGTCTTGTGACCGAAGGGAATCTCGAGTATGTTCGAGGGGCGCCTGTCCGTATAAAAAAGGGAAATAATGAAAAATTTTGATAAACAAGAAATTCTAGGGTGGGCGCATCAAGTTTTAGAGATAGAGAAAGAAGGAATTTCTGATTTGAGTAAAAGCATAAACGGAGATTTTTTAAAAACCATTGAAATTCTGTCTTCTTGTACCGGAAAAATTGTTGTGACGGGAATGGGTAAAGCTGGTATTGTGGGTCAGAAGTTTTCCGCGACATTGTCTTCTACAGGATCGTCGTCGTTTTGGTTGCACGCCGCTGAAGCTGTTCACGGCGATTTAGGCCGGATTGAAGAAAAAGACGCGGTAGTTGTGTTATCTTACAGCGGCGAAACTGAAGAGATAAAAAATCTAATTCCTTTTATAAAAAAAATAGGCGCTAAAATTGTAGCGTTAACCGGTAACACTAACTCAAATCTAGCGCGGTACGCTGATAGTGTCGTAAGTGTTAAGGTTAATAAAGAAGCTTGCTCTTTAGGGCTGGCGCCTACTACTTCTACTACGGCGATGCTTGTTATTTGTGACGCGATATCGGTTATTTTACAAAAGATAAAAGGATTTAAAGAGAAAGATTTCGCGTTCTTTCATCCTAGAGGGTCTTTAGGAAGAAAGCTTCTTCTTAAAAATAAAGATGTAATGCGCAAGGGGAGATTTAATCCTATAGTAGGTGAAGATACTCTTATAAAAGAAGTTCTGTTGAAAATTACTTCTGCGCACGCGGGGGCCGCGGTTGTTATTGATAAGGATAACAAGTTAGTTGGGATATTTACTGATGGAGATTTACGGCGTAATATTGATCAGTACCCGCGCCTTCTTGATGAGGCAGTTTGCGTGGTTATGACGAAAAATCCTACAACTGTGGACGAAGAAGGGTTAGCTTCTGAAGCGCTAAAAATTTTAGAGAAAAAAAAGATAGACGAAGTACCGGTGGTTAATAGCGGTATGCGGCCGGTGGGAATGCTGGATATTCAAGATTTGATTGCCGCTGGGATTGTTTAGAAAGTGTATAGTCCATAGAAAGAGTAGAAAGAGGGGAAGAGAGAGATGGATAAACAGAAAATAAAACAGTTATTTAAAAAGGTTAAATTACTTATTTTGGATGTGGATGGAGTGTTGACTAAGGGCGAGATTGTTTATGACGATAAAGGGCGAGAATTAAAGATTTTCAATGTGAAAGATGGGTTGGGTATATCTCTTTTAGGAAGGCTGGGAATAAAGACCATTCTTCTTACAGCAAGGAATTCGCCGGTATTAAAACGAAGAGGCCTAGATATGAAAGTAAAAGAAGTTATCGGGGGCATTTTACCTAAAGAAAAGAATCTCCCTGGTATTAAAAAACGGTATAATGTTAAGAGTGAAGAAATTTGTTTTATGGGAGATGATCTGATGGATTTAGAGATGATAAAAAAAATCGGAATAGGAGTCGCGGTTGCCGACGCGGTCGAGGCGGTTAAAGGAAGCGCTAAGTATGTTACTGCCGCTTGCGGTGGTCAAGGCGCGGTAAGGGAAGTGGCTGATTTGATTATTTCAGCTAAAAATTTAGAGAAAAAAGTATACGAGTTAATTAAAAATCCTTAACCCAACTACATTTTATAAATTAGATTAATTATAGGTTAATTATAGTTTTGGTGCTTTTAATTTGACTTTATGAGGTGATATGATATATTATAGATTCTCAAAATTCATAGTGACAAATCTTTTTCTTTCGTTAATCATTGTCTTTCTATTACAAATAGCAACATCAGCGGAAGATTCTTCTAAAGAGGATTTATCCTCAACAAATAATGAGGATGTTGCTTCCCAAAGGATAAAAGATTTTTATCTTACTAATTATAAGGAAGACGGCGCTCAGGATTGGGAAGTTAAAGGTGATGAGGCATTGATTTATGAAAATCATGTGGAGATTGATCAGATGGACGCTAAATATTACACCAACGATGATACAGTTCTTATTAAATCTGATAAAGCTAAGTTAGATAATCAGAGTATGAATGTATATTTGCGTGATAATGTTGAGATTGAAAATAAAGAGGGGATGAAATTAGTTACGGAGTCTTTAGATTGGGAGAGGAATCAAAATAATATTAATACCGATGATTGGGTAAAAGTTAATAATCAGTCTATGCAGATAACAGCCAAAGGTATGAATGCCGACACTGAATTAAAGACTGTTGATTTTCAAGAGAATGTGGAAGTGTTGATGCCCGATAAGAAAAATAAGGCTGAATATACGATGATTACTTGTACAGGGCCGTTGGAAATTGAGCAAGTTAAGGGTATAGCGGTTTTTAATGATAACGTTGTTGTAGAAAATAAGGAAGGCAAGCTTTTTTCTGATAAGGCGACAGCGTTTTTTAATAGTGAAGAGAAAAAGCTGATAAAGGTAATTTCCGTAGGAAATGTTAAGATAGTAAAGGGTGAAAATATTACATTAGCTCAGAAAGCTACTTATTTTGGCGAGGATGACAGGCTTCTTATTGAAGGTAACCCTCGTGTAATTTATTTTCCAACAGAAGATGAAACTCCTTGAAGTAAATAATTTAACAAAGTCTTATAGTGGTAGACAAGTAGTTAAAGGCGTGTCTCTTACTGTAAAGAGAGGAGAGATCGTTGGGCTTCTTGGGCCTAATGGCGCTGGTAAAACTACTACTTTCTATATGATTGTAGGGATAATTTCTCCTGAAAATGGAGATATTAATTTTGATAATCAAGATTTAACTTCTCTTCCTATTCATATGAGAGCTCGTCATGGTGTCGGTTATCTTTCTCAAGAGCCGTCAGTGTTTAGGAAACTTACAGTAGAAGAAAACATTATGGCTATACTTGAAACGGTTTCTTTATCAAAGATAGAAAGAACGCGGCGGTTGGAAGAGCTCTTACAAGAGTTAAATATTTCTCATTTACGTAGGAATAAAGCTTATACCTTAAGCGGAGGAGAAACCCGGCGGTTAGAAATTACCCGAGCGTTAGTGACGAATCCTTCCTTTCTTCTTTTGGATGAGCCTTTTTCTGGAATTGATCCTATTGTTGTAGGGGAAGCAAAGGAAATAATTGTAGGGTTGAAACGTAAAGGGATAGGTATTCTTCTCACAGATCATAATGTAAGAGAAACTCTTTCAATAACAGATAGAGCTTATATGATAACAGATGGACAAATTTTGATTTCAGGTACTTCTCAAGAGTTGATAAATAACGTTAAGGCAAAGGAAGTGTATCTTGGTAAAGACTTTCGATTATAGATAATAACGCGAAACACGGGATACATAATCATATTTATGGTATATTAATTATCAATAATAATATCAATAAACGGGAGGACGTCCCTCGGAGATACTCGGGATTTCCTTTGGGCACAAGGCCCTTTCCTACAACTTCTGATATTAAATGGAGGGTAAGATGAAGGTAGACGTTAAAAAATTGGATAAGTTGAAACGAGCAATAACAGTAGAAGTAAGCGGTGAGGATTTTTTAAAAGAAAAAAGGGATACATTTACCGATATTGGTAAGAAATTAAAAGTTTCCGGATTTCGTCCGGGAACCGCGCCTTTAGATGTGTTGGAGAAGTATCATGGTACTACATTGAAAGAAGAGTTTTTAAAGAAAGTAATTCCGGGATATTATCAGAAAGCTATTGAAGAGACAAAGCTGTTTCCTGTTGTTATGCCGCGAATTTATGACGTAGAACTGTTAAAGGATAGAATGTTTTTTTCCGCGGAGTTTGAAGTAAAACCTGAAGTTGATGTGAAGGATGATGATTATATTGGAATTAAAGTTAAAGATTTAGAGGCAAAGGTTAAGGATGACGAAATTAAAAAAGTAGTAGATAACCTAAAAGGAGGAGTAAAGAAAGTTATTGAAAAAGATTTAGACGATGCTCAGATAGCGAATTGGGCGGGATACAGTAATTTTGATGTGTTTAAAGACGCGATTAGCGCTGAAATTAAAATTGAAAAGCTGCGCGATAGGAGAGTAAAAATAACTAATCAAATTACCGCTCATCTTATAAAAGCCGTTAAGATAGAAGTTTCTAAAGAGGAAATCCAACGCCACCATAAAGAATTAGTGAATAGAGAAATATATAATTTGCAAACAAGAGGGATTGGCGCGGCTGATATTGAAAAGTATAAGAAAGATATTGAGGAAAAATTAAAAGATATCGCTGAAAATGAAATAAAAGTGATTTATATATTAGAGGCGATAGCGAATAAAGAGAACATAAAAATTACTAATAACTTAGGGGAAGTTGTTCTGGGGTTTCTTTTTAGTAAGGCAAAATATACATAAAAAAATAATTTTAAAATTATAATAAACAACTCCCAAATTACAAACAATATACAATAAACAAAAGGAGAAAATAGATAAAGAAATATGTTGATAAATCTGGATTATTTTCGTTTGTGTATTGTATATTAGGTATTGTCTATTGTTTGTAATTTGTTTATTGACTATTGTTTATTTTTGACAATACCATAACTAATAAGGGAGGTATGATATGAACGGACAGACGTATGTTCCTATGGTAATTGAGCAGACGGGGCATATTGAGCGCGCTTACGATATTTATTCCCGCCTTCTTAAAGACAGGATAATTTTTATTGGAACACCTATTGATGATAATGTTGCTAATGTGGTAATGGCGCAAATGTTATTTTTGCAGATGGAAGATGTAAGTAAGGATATAAATATTTATATAAATTCTCCAGGCGGAGTGATAACTGCAGGATTGGCCATATATGATACAATGCAGTTTGTTAAGTGTGATGTGTCAACTTATTGTGTTGGTCAAGCCGCTTCTATGGGGGCGTTACTTCTTTGTGCTGGGGCTAAAGGGAAACGGTTTGTGTTGCCTAATTCTAGAATTATGATTCATCAACCGTGGGGTGGCGTTCAAGGAACAGCCACAGATATTTCTATACAAACTAACGAAATTCTGCGTTTAAGAGAAAAGGGTAATGAAATTTTAGCGAAACATACCGGACAAAAAATCGAAAAGATAAAAACAGATACCGATAGAGATTATTTCATGAGCGCCCAAGAAGCAAAAGTATATGGAATTGTTGATCAAGTTGTGAGTAACGTTGATAATACAAAGAACAAATAGTAATCTGTGAAGTATTTGCCCCGTGATCTCGCTTTGCTCGAAACGGGGCTTAATTCGACTAGACGCTTTTTCTTCGCCTGCGGCTTGAAAAAACGTAAGTCTCATTAAGGAGGCATAAAATGAAACGAAAAGTGTTAATGACGCCAGGGCCATCACCAGTTCCATCTTTTATTAGGGAAGCCTTATCTCAGGAAATAATGCATCATCGAACTGACGCGTTTCGAAAAATTTTAAAAGAAGTTAATGATGGGTTAAAAGAAATCTTTTGCACGTCGAATCCAGTTATTACCGCGGCTTCCTCTGGAACAGGAGTAATGGAAGCGGCTGTTTGTAATTTATTTTCTAAGGAAGATACGGTTGTGGCGATATGCGGCGGAAAGTTCGGCGAACGGTGGGCTGAAATCGCGAAGAGTTATTCGCTGAATGTTATTCAGATGAATGTGCCATGGGGACAATCTCCTTCTATCGAAGAGCTAAATAATATATTAGATAGTAATAAAGAAATTAAAGGCGTACTTACTACTCTTTGTGAAACGTCTACGGCGACGGTCTATGACATAGAGGCTATTGGGAAAATTACTAAGGAGAAAGACGTATTACTTATTGTCGATGCGATTAGCGGATTAGGTCAGGAAGTTTTCTATCCTGATAAATGGGGTGTGGACGTAGTTGTTAGCGGGTCTCAAAAAGGGATGATGCTGCCGCCGGGATTAGCTTTTATAAGTATAAGCGTGAAGGCGAAACAGGCT
This sequence comes from Candidatus Omnitrophota bacterium, assembly GCA_018818105.1. GTDB lineage: Bacteria > Omnitrophota > Gorgyraeia > Duberdicusellales > 4484-171 > JAHISK01. Next base: position 17,861 of record JAHISK010000075.1, read on the forward strand.
TTAAATAATTCTGATCTTCCTAAATATTATTTTGATTTAAAGAAAGCATTAAAGAGTTATGAGAAGGACGATACTCCTTTTACTCCTGCAGTTTCTTTAATCGTAGGTTTAAGGTGCGCTATTAGCGCGATAAAAGAAGAAGGTATCGAAGCTCGATGGAAGAAGTTTGCTAAGATGGCGCAAGCGGCAGGCGCGGCCGCGCAGGCTTTAGGGTTAGAATGTTTTTCAAAACGTCCGTCAAATTCTGTTACAGCGATTTGTGCTCCTACTTCAGTTAAGTCTAGCGATATAGTGAAAAAGTTACGAAATGAGTATGGGTTAAGTATTGCTGGGGGACAGGGTGATGTTAAGGATAAAATTTTTCGTATCGCGCACATGGGGTGGATAAATGAGCAGGATTTGATTATGTGTTTTTCTTTGTTAGAAAAAGCGTTAATAGATTTAGGGTATAAATTTAAGTTAGGTGTTTCGTTAGCGCGCATAGAGGAGGTTATCTATGGATAAGATTTTGGTGTCTGATAAGTTATCGGATGAAGGTGTGAAAATTTTAAAGGACGCGGGGTTTGCCGTGGACTGTAAATATAAGTTATCTGTTGATGAACTTAAGAAAATAATCGGAGAATACAAAGGGATTGTTATTAGAAGTGAAACACAGCTAAGCAGTGAAATAATTGAACACGCTCATAATTTGAAAGTTATTGGTCGGGCCGGTGTAGGATTAGATAATGTGGATATAGCGGCGGCTACAAAAAAAGGGATAATTGTTATGAACGCGCCGGGCGGGAACACTATTTCTACTTGTGAACAGGCGTTCGCGCTTATGCTTGCCTCGGCAAGGAATATTCCTTTTGCCTACAGTTCATTAAAACAGAAAAAATGGGAAAGGTCTAAATTTAAAGGGGTCGAATTATATTCTAAGGTTTTAGGCGTAGTCGGGTTCGGACGAATTGGTAAGGAAGTATCAAAACGAGCGTTATCGTTTGGTATGGAGGTTTTGGTGTATGATCCATTTATTTCAAGCGATGTCGCGGAAAAGTTCGGAGTTAAGTTAGTGGATTTGAACCAGCTGCTTAAATCTGCTGATTTTATAACTATTCATACACCGTTAACGAAAGAAACAAAAAGTCTAATTTCTGATAAGGAATTAGAAATGATGAAATCAAAAGCCTTTATTATTAATTGCGCGCGGGGCGGTGTTGTTGATGAAGACGCGTTATACCGCGCGTTGAAGGATAAAAAAATAGCGGGAGCGGCGTTAGATGTTTTTTCTAAAGAACCGCCGTTAGATTCGAAATTGCTGGAATTAGACAATATTGTTGTTACTCCTCATTTAGGCGCGTCAACTGAAGAAGCTCAGATAAATGTGGCCATAGAAATCGCTCATTGCATAAAAGACGCCTTGCTTGGTAAGGCGATAAGGAATGCCGCTAATTATGTTCAAATTGAACCGGAAACGTACAAAGTTCTTGGACCGTATTTTGATCTTTGTGAGAAGATGGGCAAATTTGTTGTTCAACTTATTGAGGGAAGAGTTAAGGACATAAAAATATCTTTTTTAGGTGAGATTTCTTCATATAAAGTGGATATTGTAACAGCGGCGTTTGTTAAAGGGTTTCTCTCTAATATGTTAGAAGAACAAAACGTTAATTATATCAACGCGTTAGAAATTGCTAAGGAAAGAGGCATAAAAATAAAACAAATCAAAATTAGAGAGGAAGAGGAATACGTGAATTCGGTAAGGGTAAAGGTTACTACCGACAAAAAAGAACAGATTTTAGAAGGAACTCTTTTTGCTAATAAAGAGGCAAGATTTGTGAAGATGGATGATATTTATATTGAAGTTGCTCCTTCGTCGCATATGTTAGTAATTAACAATCAGGATAAACCGGGAGTCATTGGGTTTTTAGGGACAGTTCTTGGCGCGCATAAAATAAATATAGCAGGAATGAGTTTAGGTAGAAGAGGGTTGGAAGGAACAGCTTTGACTATTCTTAATTTGGATAATCCGTTAAATGACAATGTAATAAAAGAAATCCAGGCTAATCCAAGCATTATTTCGTTAAAAGGGGTTAATCTGTAAATGAGACAGAAGACTGAAGACTGAAGACGGAAGACTGAGGACGGAAGGCTGAAGGAGAAGTGAGGAATACTGTGTTACCGGAATGTTTTAGCAATACAGATTGTTTTTCTAAAAAAGATTTTAGCGCGGAATGTCAGAATTCTGGAAAAAAATCTGCTAGTTGTGTTTATCATATTACTGATAAGGTTAGATAATATAAATAATTTGTTTTTACAGATTCAATAAGGAGGTAATTTATGCCAAAAATTTATATTGTTGATGTTACGAATCGTGATGGGGTTCAGACTTCACGGATATGTTTATCGAAACTGCAAAAAACAATGATTAATCTTTTCCTTGATGAAATGGGGGTTTTTCAGAGTGAATTCGGGTTTCCTACGACTAATCATGAGCTTAATTATCTAAATGCTAATTTAAAACTAGTTGAGAAGAAAATTCTTAAGCATCTTCGGCTTTCAGGATGGGTGAGGGCCATAAAGGGGGATGTTGAAACGGCATTTAAAAACGCGCCGTCTATAAAGTACTTAAATCTTTCTATTTCTACGTCTGACCAGATGATTAAGCATAAGTTTCAGGGTAAGATAGATTATAAAGGAGTTATAAAGAGTATGAGTCAATCTGTGGGGGTGGCTAAAAAGTTAGGCGCTCAGGCCCTGGGAGTTAATGCTGAAGATGCTTCCCGCTCTAGGATTGAGTATTTAGTTGAGTTTGCCCAAGCGGCAAAAGATGCTGGCGCTGACCGGTTAAGGTATTGTGATACATTAGGGTTTGATACTCCTAGTTCTATTTACGATAGAATATCGCAAATTTTAGAGAAAGTAAAAATTCCTATAGAAATCCATTGCCATAATGATTTAGGTCTAGGCGTTGCCTCATCTGTTGCTGGAGCTCAAGCCGCTATAGATAGTGGTGTAGACGTTTATATTAATACGTGCGTAAATGGGGTTGGGGAGAGAGCCGGGAACGCCGATTTAATAAGCGTTATATTAGCATTCAAGTATGGCAGCGGGTTAAAAAAGTATAAAATAGATGATCGCATAAATTTAAAGAAAGCATGGAAAATAAGTAAATATGCTTCATACGCGTTTGGGATTCCTATCGCGATAAATCATCCGGGAGTAGGGGCTAACGCGTTTGCTCATGAGTCAGGTATCCATGCTGATGGCGCGTTAAAGGATCGAAGAAATTATGAATTGTATGATTATGAAGAATTAGGAAGAGGGGAATTGGAGGTTATTGATACAGGCCGAAATATTACTGTTGGAGAATATTCAGGTATAAAGGGTTTTAGAAACGTGTATGATAAGTTAGAGATTAAATTTAAAGATGATAAAGAAGCACGCAAAATTTTAGAGCTTGTGAGGTATGCTAACGTTCATAATCAAAAATCGTTAGTTGATAGAGAATTGAAATTTTTGGCAAGACATCCCGATATAGCAAAAATGATTTTTACTATGGAACCTAGAATTTAACTTGTCTACCCTATCGGGTTGTCAGACTCGCGAAGAGGGATTGTAGAAACTTATTATTTAATTTTAGAAGGATACTTTGGTGCTGATGCTATTTTGCAACAGCGCCACTTTAAGGAGAATAATGAATACAGTAGTTGTTGGATTACAATGGGGAGATGAAGGGAAAGGAAAGATTATTGATTATCTTTGTAAAGATAAAGATGTAATAGTCCGTTTTCAAGGAGGCAATAATGCGGGGCATACTGTTGTTGTAAATGGAAAGAAATTTGTTTTTCATCTTATTCCTTCAGGGATATTACACAGCGGAAAAATTTGTGTTATAGGTAAGGGGGTCGTTATTGATCCTCAAATTTTAATTGAAGAAATTGAATATTTAAAAAAAGAAGGGGTAACAGTTACTCCCGATAATTTGAGGCTTTCACCTTATTCTCATGTAATTATGCCCTATCATCGAGTAATGGACGCTTGCCGGGAAAAACAAAGAATTCAAAAAATCGGAACAACTAAGAGGGGGATAGGGCCTTGTTATGTGGATCGAGTTGCTAGATGTGGGATTCGTATGGGAGATCTCATTAATGAAAATAGGTTTTCCTTGAAATTGAAAGATAATTTGAAGGAGAAGAATCCTCTTTTTGAAAATGTTTATGGAACTAAAGGTTTTAATTATGAGGAAATTCTTAATCAATATCAAGAGTTTGCTAAGATTCTAGCTCCGTATGTTTGTGATTTAGTCGATATCTATTATAAAGAGAAAGATAAAAGATTCCTTTTTGAGGGGGCTCAGGGTACGTTTCTAGATATTGATTTTGGTACATATCCTTTTGTTACGTCTTCTTCAACAATTTCTTCCGGCGCTACATTAGGATCAGGACTTTCTTTTGTTGGAGTGGATGAAGTTTTAGGTATATCAAAGGCGTATACAACTAGAGTTGGTGAAGGACCGTTTCCGACAGAGTTAAATGATGATACAGGTAAATATTTTCAGAATAAGGGAAATGAATTCGGAGCCACAACTGGCAGGCCTAGACGGTGTGGCTGGTTAGATTTAGTTTTGCTGCGGCGCGCGAAAATTTTAAATAATGTAAAAAAAATAATTTTAACAAAGTTAGATATTTTAGATGAGTTAGAGGGAATTAAAGTATGCGTAGATTATAAAATTGATGGCAAAAGCATAGAGCAGTTCCCTTATGATTTAACAGGTGTTCAACCGGTATATGAGGTGTTTGCTGGTTGGAAAGAGAATATTGCTAATATAAGGGATTATAAACAGCTCCCTTCTGCCGCTAAGCGGTATATCGAAAAAATAGAAGATTATTTAGAGTGTGAGGTAGCATATGTATCTGTGGGACAGATGCGTGACGCGATTATTGATAAACGTAAATAATTACGGGTTTTGGTTTTACCTTAAAAAATTAGAATATTAATAATATAGTCATGTGATCTTGCTGAGGCTTGAAACGTGGCTTCTCGATACACCTTGATAGGGTATTAAAAGGAAGTCGGGAAATTCTCCGCCTAAGGCGGATCATTAAGGAGGATTAGAATGGATTTGGCAACGGTGCTCATTATAGTTTTTGTTAGTTCAATTCTTTCAATAGGGTTCGCGTTAGTGCTTATAAAATGGCTATTTAAACAGTCGCAAGGCACATCAAAAATGAAGGAGATTTCATCTTATATTCAAGAAGGGGCGTGGAGTTATCTTAAACAGCAGTATAAGGTGGTTGGCATATTTTTTGCTATTGTTTTTTGTCTTCTTCTATTTATGGCATATAAAAATTTGCTTTCTATTTTTGTGCCGTTTGCTTTTTTTACGGGAGGATTTTGGTCGGCTCTTTGCGGCTTTATTGGGATGTTTGTCGCTACCAGGACTAACGCTCGCACGACAAACGCGGCGAGTAAGAGTCTTAATCGCGGACTTAAAGTTGCTTTTGGCGGCGGCATGGTTATGGGCTTAATGGTAGTAGGGTTAGGCCTTTTTGATTTAGTTTTATGGTTCGCGGTTTTAAAATGGTGTTTTGCTCATAATATTTTATCTTCTGGTTTCGATGAGTTAACTACGATTACGCAGACAATGCTTTGTTTTGGTATGGGGGCGTCTAGTTACGCTCTTTTTGCCCGTGTCGGCGGCGGTATATACACAAAAGCTGCTGATGTAGGGGCTGATTTAGTTGGTAAAGTTGAGGCAGGTATCCCTGAAGATGACCCTCGAAATCCGGCTGTAATTGCTGATCTAGTGGGCGATAATGTTGGAGATGTAGCAGGGATGGGCGCGGATTTATATGAGTCATATGTTGGGTCTATTGTTGCTACAATGGCGTTAGCAGCAGCTGCCGGGTTAGGATTTAAAGGAGTAGCCTTTCCTATGGTTATCGCTTCGGCAGGAGTTCTTGCTTCTATCATAGGATTTTTTCTTGTGGGAACTAAACGGGAGGGGCATAAAGATTTAATCAACGCCTTACGCAGAGGGGTATTTTCTTCCGCGGGGATTATCGTTGGCGCTTCAGCTGCTATTGTTTGGTTTTTGTTTGGCAAAGAATACTGGGGAATATGGGGATCTGTGATTTCAGGATTAATAGCGGGAGTTCTTTTAGGCATTGTTACTGAATATTTTACTTCGACCTCATTTTCTCCTACAAGAAAACTTGCAAAAAGCGCGTTAACTGGTCCGGCGACACTTATTATTAGCGGAATGTCCTTAGGCATGGTGTCTACGGCGCTTCCTATTCTGCTTATTTGCGCGGCAGTATTTTTTAGCTTCTATTTCGCGGGAGGATTTTCTAATTATGGTGTAGGGTTGTATGGTATAGGTATTGCCGCTGTTGGGCTTCTTTCAACGTTAGGGATAACTTTAGCCTCAGACGCTTATGGGCCTATTGCTGATAACGCGGGAGGCATTGCCCAGATGGCTAATTTAGATAAATCCGTACGTAAGCGTACAGATCAGCTGGATTCTTTAGGTAATACAACAGCAGCTACGGGAAAAGGATTTGCTATTGGCAGCGCGGCATTGACGGCTTTAGCATTGATTGTAGCGTACAAAGAGAGGGTAGAGTTATCTGGCGTGACATTAGACTTATCGTTGTTAGATATAAAACTTCTTATTGGTTTATTTATCGGGGGAGTAATGCCGTTTATTTTTTGTTCTTTAACGCTTGGTGCTGTAGGTCAAGCGGCTGAGTCTATTGTTCAGGAAGTAAGAAGGCAGTTTAAAGAGATAAAAGGACTCCTAATCGGGCAAGGTCAAGCGGATTATTCTACATGTGTTAAAATAACGACCGCGGCGGCTCAACGTAAAATGATTTTACCGGCTCTTTTAGCGATAATCGCGCCGATAGCGGTTGGTTTATTATTGGGCGCGGAAGCGGTAGCTGGTTTATTAGTGGGATCGCTTATTTCAGGGTTTGTTTTAGCGGTAATGATGGCTAATTCCGGAGGAGCTTGGGATAACGCCAAGAAGTATATTGAAGAAGGCAATTTAGGCGGAAAAGGGTCTGACGCTCATAAAGCGGCGGTAGTCGGTGATACTGTAGGTGATCCGTTTAAAGATACTTCAGGACCTTCACTGAATATTCTTCTTAAACTTATGTCTATGGTTTCGATTGTGTTTAGTCAGTTTATTCTTACATATTCTATTTTGAAATAGTGTAGTATAGAATCTTTCTCCATAGTAAGGTGGTTTAAAGAGATAACAAAAATAGCCCTTTTGCTTCGCGTATGAATCCTACAACCATATTGGTAATGAGAAATCATAATAATCAAAGCAAAAGATACCGCGATTCAGCCGATATAAAATCGGCTTCAACGCGGATATCCATTCGGATTCAAGACGTGCGCGAAAGAGATTTTTGTCATCTCCTTAGTTATGATAGAGGTGTTTGGGTTTTTATTTAACAGTTGTGCTTAAGAAATATCTAAAAAATAAGGAGCAGGAGTGGGAGGATTTATGTATTAGATGCGGTGGTTGCTGTGGTTCGTTTGATGACCCCTGTGTGCATTTAAGGAAAGATAAACATAAAAAATACTATTGTGAAATTTATGAAACCAGATTAGGGTTGCATAAGACAGTTGGTGGAGAAGAATTCAATTGTGTTGGAGTAAAGGAAATAATTCGTACACGTTGGAAGAATGATCATTTATGCGCGTGTAAGAGAGAGGTAAGAAGTCCTAAAAAAAGGGTCAAGGGGCAAGGGCCAGGGGGCAAGGAAGATTGAAGATAGGAAAAGAAAACGATTTCGTAAGAAGGAGTATATTTCATGAAACGAGTTGTTCCGGCGTTATTGACGGATAATAAAGATGCTTTTATTGATATGTTGGATAAATGCGCGAAGTTTACGGATTATGTTCAAATTGATATTATGGATGGCGAATTTGTTCCATCAAGAAGTATTACTATTGCAGATTTGGATGGCCTAAAATCTCCTGTAGGCAGCGAAGCTCATCTTATGGTAAATAATCCTCTGGCGTGGGTGGATGTTTTTAAAAATTTGGGGGCTAAGAAAATCATTTTTCATTTTGAGAGTAATAACGGTGTAGGAAAGTATGGACTTCCCTACACCACTGAAAATCTAAATAATTATCCCCAAAGGGAATTTTCTTGTAACCATATAGCTATTATTGATGAGATTAAGTCTGGCGGGTTAGAAGTAGGGATTGCTATAAATCCTTCTACTCGATTAGATGAATTTAAGTTTCTTGTTGACGCGGTGGATTCTGTGCTGTTTATGGCGGTAAATCCGGGGTTTTATGGAGCTCCATTCATTCCTGAGGTATTAGATAATATTAAATCGTTTAAGGGGATGTTTCCTCAGAAGATGATAGGAATTGATGGGGGAGTAAAACTTTCTAATGTTAAAGATATTTTGGCAAGTGGACTTGATTATATATGTGTCGGCAGCGCTATTTTAAAAGACGCGGATCCTGCTTTAGCTTATCAGAAATTTATAAAAATAGTAAATGAATAAAATTTCAAGAATCGCTATTTTTATAGGTTTAATTTTTGTTCCAATCATTTTTTCTAAAGTATTCAACCGTCAGGATCAGGAAATAAAAAGTGTTTTACCTGTAGTAGGTAATAAACAAAATGATGTTTATCGGCCTAAAATCGCGTTGATTTTTGATGATTTCGGCGAAAGTTTAAAAGATTTAAAGACGTTGTACTCCTTAGATATTCCGGTTACTCTCGCGATTATTCCAGGCTTAAAATTTTCTAAAAATATTGCTTATATTGGATCTCGATGCGGTTTTTCTATTTTTATTCATCTTCCCTTTCAGCCTAAAGCGGCAGCGCGGTATAATACAAAAAAATATGAATTTATAAACAGTGATTTGAGTAAACGGGAAATAGACGATTTGTTAAGGTATTACCTCAATTATATAAGAGTAGCAATAGGTGTTAATAATCATATGGGGTCAGGGGCAACGGAAGATGAGGCGTTAATGAAGTATGTTTTAGGGGTGGTTAAAGGGAAAGGGTTAATTTTTATCGATAGCCGTACCTCTTTAAATTCTGTTGCTTATAAGGTCGCGAAAGAAAATAATTTAATTTGTGGGTATAATGAAGGATTTCTTGATAGTGTCGATGATATTGACGCGATTGAAAAAAAGATGGATAGTTTAGTTGAAAAAGCAAAGGATAAGGGGAAAATTATTATAATAGCGCATCCTAAAGAAAATACATTTAGCGTTTTAAAGAATAAGATAGAGGAGCTAAAAAAAGAAGTTGAGTTCGTTACAATAAGAGATTATTTTGGAATGTAAATGATGAAGAAGGTATTATTACATATCTGCTGTGGGGTTTGCGCTTATTCGGCGATAAAAGCTTTAAAAGATAAAGGATTTTATGTGGAAGGTTTTTTTTATAATCCAAACATTGAACCTTTGGATGAGTATATAAAGAGAAAAGATACAGCCGCGGAAGTATGTCAAATTAGTAAGGTCTCTATTAGTGAAGGAAGTTACTCTCCTCAACAATGGCATGATATTATTGATGGATATAAGGATGATATTGAAGGCGGGCGGCGATGTGATTTGTGTTATGAGATGAGATTAAGGGAAACTCTACGAGTATGTCAAGAAAAAAAAATTGATTTTTTCACCACGACATTAACAATAAGCCCTTATAAGAATAGCAATAAAATTCACCAGATAGGTAAAAAATTAAGCGATTCGCGGTTTTTAGCGGTAGATTTTAAGAAAAATGACGGATTTAAAGAAACAATGAGGTTTGCTAAAAAACATAACTTGTATCGTCAGAATTATTGTGGATGTTTATATAATCGTTAAAAATGTTCTGTAGGGGACGGGCCTGCCCGTCCCGTTAATTATTAATTTATGAAAGAAAGATATTGCTCGTTTAATCGGTATTTACAGGATAAGTTTGGGGTAAGGGTGCATCGTATCAGCGTTAACGCGGGGTTTGGCTGCCCTAACTTTGATGGAACAAAAAGTAGAGAGGGGTGTATTTTTTGTAATAATAAAGCCTTTAGCCATTATACTAATTTAAAAGGGGTGTCTTTAGAGGAACAAATTACGCAGGGAATGAAATATGCACGTAATCGGTTTAAGGCTAAGAAATTTATTCTTTATTTTCAGTCGTTTTCTAATACTTACGCGGATATTTCGACTTTACGAGAAAAATATTCATATATAAAGAAGTTTGATGATATTGTAGGCTTGGCAATCTCAACAAGACCCGATTGTATTGATAAAGAAAAGCTGGATATGATTGAAGGGTTCTGTTCCGATTATGAAGTTTATCTTGAATATGGGTTAGGTAGTGTTGGAGATAAAACTTTAGAATTAATTAATCGAAACCATCTATTTATAGATTTCGTTAAGGCAGTAGAACTTACTACTAAGTATAATATTAATATTGGGGTTCATCTTATTTTAGGCTTACCAGGAGAAAAGATTGACGATATGTTTGAGACAGCGCGAATTCTGTCAAAAATGCCTTTATGGGGTGTCAAATTTCATTGTTTACATGTGGTTAAGGACACAGGGTTAGAGAAGTTATATAATAATCGGGAAATAGAATTACTGTCTCAAGACGAATATGTTAATATATTGGTAAGGGCTCTTGAGATAATTCCTGATAATTGGGTGATATTGCGGCTGGTTTCAGACGCCGATAGAAGCCAATTAATAGCACCTTTATGGATAAATAATAAACAGGAAGTTTTAAGAAAAATTGAGGCGGAATTAGTTAAACGTAATTCTTGTCAGGGGTTGTTAAATAGATAATAAAAATTGTAGGGGCGTCGCTTGTCTACGCCCGTAATAATATAAAATTATCAATAATTGAATGATTGTGACATTATACAAATTATAATCGTGATTAATAATCGGGCGCAGGCAAGCGACGCCCCTACGAAATCATGCATCCAATACTTTTTAAATTAGGGTCGATAACTATTTATACCTATGGAGTATTTGTTTTCCTTGGGTTGATTCTTGGTTTTTTTTTCGCCCAAAGAGAGGCTTGCCGTTTAAGAATAGATGTTAACAAATTTACCGATATTATTTTTTGGACAGCATTAACGGCATTCGCTGGAGCAAGGCTTCTGTATGTTATTATTGAGTATAGATGGTTTTTAGAACGGCCGTTAGAAATAGTTTTTAGCAGAAGCGGATTTGTTTTTCTTGGCGGGATTATTTTTGGGCTTATTCCATTGTATTTGTTAACGAAAAAGCATAAAATTAGTTTTTTGAAAATGGCTGATTGTATTGCGATAGGTTTGCCGTTGGGGCATTCTTTGGGGCGGTTAGGTTGTTTCTTTTATGGATGTTGTTATGGCAGGTCTACAAGTTCATTCATAGGTGTGTTATTTCCTTCTAATTCTGCCGCGGGTATGCTTGGTGAAAAAGTAATTCCAACTCAGTTGATTTCGTCTTTTTTCCTGTTTTTGATTTTTTTAACGTTATTTTTTCTTCGCAAGTATAAACGGTTTTCCGGCCAACTTTTTGTCTGGTATTTATGGCTGTATGGTTTTTTTCGATTCATAATTGAGCTTTTTAGAGGTGATGACCGGGGCACTTTTTGGGGGTTTTCACCGGCACAAATTATATCTGTGATATTAATTCTTATCGGCACGTATATATTTCTAAAAAAACGCCGTTCTAGCCTTAATTCCGCGCGTTGTATTCTGTGAGTTTTCTAAGAATTATTCGTAACGAAAATTGCGTAATAATTATCGCTATTTTCAGGTGATTCCGTTCTAATTCGCAATAATTTAGAATGTTTCTTGACTTACACATTGTTATGTGTTATATTCTGTGTAGAAGGAGGTGGAAAATATGGCTACAAATCTAGCATTAGATGATAAATTAATCTTGCAAGCTCAAAAAATAGGACATCATAAAACTAAAAGGGCGGCTGTAACTATCGCGCTTAAAGAATATATCGCTCACAAAAAACAACTTTCAATAAAGAAACTATTTGGCATCATTGATTTTGATAATACCTATGATTATAAAAAGGCAAGAAAAAGATGAAGATATTAGTTGATACCTGCATATGGTCTCAAGTCTTACGTCACAAAAATCCTAATAGAGAATTGATCAAAAAAATACAAGATCTTATAAATGACGCGAGAGTTTCTATTATCGGTCCTATTCGCCAAGAACTTCTTTCAGGAATATCAAACATAAAACAATTCAACCAACTAAAAGAACTTCTTTCTTCTTTCGAAGATATCCCTCTTGAAACGCGTCATTTCGTCACAGCAGCTGAATTTACAAACATTTGTCGAAAACAAGGCATTCAGGGTTCAACTATAGATTTTCTAATCTGTGCCGTTGCTCATTTAGAAAATTTTATAATTTTTACATCAGATAAGGATTTTGAAAACTATAAAAAATATTTATCAATAAAATTAATGAAATAAAAACTCTAAAGCATCCAGGGGATTTTGTCCGCGGCAAACCCGCTGATTTTCGCGTTGAAGCTATAGAAAAAGTCCACGAAGACCTAATTATTTGTCTGTCTTAAATTATCGCAAGTGCCTATTTAATGAATTATTCGTAACGAAAATTTCGTAATAATTATTGCTATTTTCAGGTGATTCCAGCCAAATTTACTCCCAAATTTTCTTTCAAAATTCTTGGCAATTTTTGCGAAAATATGGTATATTTATTGTAATTTATAAATTCCTCAACGGTGGTCTTTGTAAGTCATTCATTATCAGTAGGTTGAAAACAAACAGGGTGAATTAAAACATAAATTCACGATTATATAGGCATATAAAAAATAGGAGAGTATTATAAAATGAAGAAATTAATTAATTTAATAATATTGGGCGGGATAGTATTACTGATTTTTAATTATAGTTATGCTTTAGATAATAAAGCCACACCGCTTATAGAACGGCATGATGAATCTTTACTCCAAAAAGATATTCAAAAACCAAATACGCCTGATTATGCGAAGGATAGGATAATTGTGAAACTTAAAGAAGGTGAAACATTAGACGCTATTAAGGAATTGAATACTAAATATAATATTGTTAGCGCAGGACCTCTTTTTCCCACGGTTTCTTCTCCCCAAGATAAATTACAAAGTCTTAATCAGAGGCTTTCAGAATTAGAAACTGAACCTCATCAAAGCTGGTATTGGCAGTTAGATAAAGATTCGCGGGAGTATAAGGATTATATAGCGAAGATGGAGAAAGAAAAACAAGAACTGCGTGATCAGATAGTCGTTCAGGAGCAGCTTGTTAATCGTTTCGAAAAAAGACAGGAACGCGCGCCGGAAGGAGTAGAGGCGCCGGATTTGGAAAATATATATCTTTTAGAAATTGAAGCGAATATTGAAGATGATGAAGGGGGGGATGAAAATAATATAGATATCCCTTTGATCGTAGCTGAATATAATACTCATTCCAACGTAGAATACGCTCAGCCGGATTATATTATGTCAACACAGATGATTCCTAATGATCCTTATTACGCTTCGGCAGGATCTTGGGGACAGCCGCACGATGATTTATGGGGATTAAAAAAGATTGAAGCGGAAAAGGCATGGGATATTACCCAGGGAGAAAATATAATCGTAAGCGTTGTTGACAGCGGTGTTGATTATAACCATCCTGATATTAGTGAAAATATCTGGCATAATCCCGCTGAAATCCCTTTAAATGGTATTGATGATGATCATAACGGCTACATTGATGATTATTGTGGATTTGATTTTATTAATAGTGAAGATACTAATGAGGATGGTGATTATACTGATGACGAAGACGTAAGTGATTCTGATCCCATGGATGATAAGGGGCATGGGACTCACGTAGCCGGCACTATTGCCGCGGTTGGTAATAATGGTGTTGGCATTATTGGTGTTGCCCCGCGGGCTAAAATTATGTCCGTAAAATGTTTGGATTCTAGCGGAAATGGGACAATTAGTGTGTTGGCTAAGGGTATTTTGTATTCTATAGATAATAATGCTGATGTGATTAATAATAGCTGGGGATGTAACAATAGATGTCCGGAGCTTCCCTTAGCAGAAGATGTCATACGCAAGGCAGTTAGTTTAGGCGTGGTGGTGGTATTCGCGGCAGGAAATAGTAATGATGACGCAGCTTATTATAGCCCTCAGAATATGTGGGAAACAATTACAGTAGCGGCAAGCACGGAAATTGACGCGAAAGCGGTTTTTTCCAATTATGGGTATTTCATTGATATTTCCGCTCCCGGCGCCGGCGAAAATGTTAGTTCGCCTTTTTATCATCGTAATATTCTTTCTTTACGCGCCGCTAGTACCGGAGATGAAAATTTGATTGTTGACAGTCAATATCTCCGCAATGCAGGCACGTCTATGGCCGCGCCGCATGTTGCCGGCGCCGCGGCAATGATATTAGCGAATCAGCCTTCTTTGACAACTGAGCAAGTAAGACAAGCCTTAAAAAAAGGAAGCGATGATATTTTATCTGCCGGGTATGATAAATATTCCGGTGCCGGCCGGTTGAATTTACATAAAGCTTTACAAATTAACCAGCCGCTGGAAGTAGTAATGACTTCTCCCAAAGAGCAAAGTTTTTTCGACGTAAAAAATATTGAAATTAAAGGGACTATCAATGGAGAAGGGTTTCTTGATTGGACATTAGACTATGGTATAGGTGAAAATCCCACACAATGGGTTTCTATTGCTTCTTCGAGTTTACCGGTTATAGATGATGTTCTTGCTGTATGGGATATAAGCGATTTTCTAATTGAAGAAATCGTTTTAAGGTTACGTGCTAATTCTAAAAGCGGTATATTTGAAGATAGAAGAGGTTGTAGTATTACTAATGCTTATATTACTTCACCAATGCATACTGATATTATAAATGCTAATCAGCAGATTGATATTATAGCGACCATTGCTGGAAAAGTTACAAACTATAGTGTAGAGTATGGCCGGGGATTATATCCTACTGAATGGTTAAGTAAAGGAGTTATTCTTACTGGATTAGACCAGGGAGCTAGTTATAACAATATTATTGCTACAATTGCTCCTAATACCTTGCCTGAGGAAGGATTTTATAGCTTACGCCTACGGATATATAATAACCAGGGGGCAAGAGATTTATTCGTAAAAATGATATTCGCGGATTTTAAACTTAAAAAAGGCTGGCCGGTAGATTTCCCCAAAAATTCATTAGCCCTCAATGATGCTCAGTCATTTGCGGTTGAAGATATAAATAATGATGGGTTTAAAGAAATCGTTACTATTAGAAATCCGGGAAAAGATTTTATAAATAATCCCGATAAAGATTATGAAGGTAACTTTTTAGAAGTTTACGATTATCAAGGGCGTTTACTGTGGGCAGTTTTATTATCAACAAGAATAAATAATTATGATGATGCTTTTGCTATTGCGGATGTTGATAATGACGATTATAAAGAAATTTTTGTTAATGGAAATAACAAAATTGGAGAAATAAAAGCATTTCACTATGATGGTACGCCAATGGATGGCTGGCCGGTATTAACAAAACTAAGTAAGGGGCCGATGAAGATCATCGCCGATGTGGATTGTGATGGAAATAAAGAAGTTGTTGCATGGTCAAATTCTGATGAACGATTGTATATTTTTAGTAAAGAGGGAAATGAGAAGCTTGATCTTTTTCTGCCGTCGGGTAACATTAGCTCATACTATTCTTCTTTGCCCGCAATTGGTAATCTTGATGAAGACAGGGAATTAGAAATTATTATTACGCAGAGACAGGGTGATGGTGATGATTACAAGGGGACAAATAAGATATTTGCTGTTAATCCTGATGGTACAGAGGTTTCCGGCTGGCCGATTAGTTTAGGAGAGGGACGTATACTTAATGTTGTCACGGGAGATATCGATAATGATGGCAAGGATGAGGTCGTTGTTAAGTTTGAGAATAGCGTTTATGTTTTTCAAGGAAATGGTTCGCTTTTTCCCGGTTGGCCGATAATAGACGAAGAAGATTTTTTCAGCGGCAGTGGAGTAGCTTTAGCTGATTTTGATGACGATGGAGATTTAGAGATAACTTGGGCCAAAAATAATTCTTTAGGAACTTTTACTATACATGTTGTTCACCATACTGGTATTTATGCTCAAGGATGGCCGCAGACAGCAGAGTTAGCAGGGGTTAATAATATTGTAAGTCCTACAATTGGAGATGTTAATAACGACGGAAAAGCGGATATTGTTATAGCCAATGGAGGGTTAGCAAAAACACTTTTGGTCAA
>JAHISK010000076.1 GCA_018818105.1 Candidatus Omnitrophota bacterium
AAACCAAAAACATCTACCACCACAACAAGCGTCTAGTATAAATTTATCTTTCATTCTAAAAATTCTCCTCATAGGCTTTTAACAAGTCTGTAGGTGCTGCCTTTGTGTAGATTCCTGTTGTAGATATATCAGCGTGTCCTAGTGCTAATTGTACTAAATTAATAGGAGTTCCATTTTCTAGTAAGCGTGTTGCGAAGCCGTGCCTTAAGGAGTGAAAACTGTAAGCAGGATTAAGTCCAGCTCTCTTGCTGTATAGCTTAAATTTACGCTGTAGAGTGCGTATGGTAACTTTTATAGGCAAAGTAGGTAACAGACTACTCCTCCAGCCTTTAGGAATAGGCACAACTCTTTCTACTCCGTACTTGCTGGAAGGTATGAATATTCCTTTATCCCTAAAATGTTCCTTCCTACATCTACATACCTCGCTAATCCTCATTCCACTACCATAAGCCAGGAGAAAAGAAACTAGGGCTATCTTGTCATCTTTGATCTTGCTTACTAATCTCTCCCATTCATCAGTGCGAACACCTTTAGGTAGTCTTCTAGGCTTCTGTTGTGTTTTCATTTTTGTTTAATTCTTCTACTTCTTTTAAGGCTTTTTGTATTTCTTCTAATTGTTTATATGTTGGTAACCAAATAAAAGAACAATTAGGAAACTCTACCATAACTACCTCATCTTCATTAACGGCTCTTTCGCTTATTGCCTTCCAACTACCAAAGGGTTTTTTTCCTTTAGTTATTTTTATTTTCATTTTAAATTTTAATTTGGCTTGTTGAGGAGCAGGTTAAAAGAGGTGAGTCGAAAACCTTACTCCTCGAGCCAACTCACAGGTTAGTAAGAATTGATTTGGCATCTAAAATTACTAACCCAAATAGGCGTGAGCATTAATCTAAAGGCACTACAGTATATTCTGTCTTTAAGCCTTCGCCTGTCTTTTTAACTTTGAAAGCTTTTAAGTTTGGTTTTTCTTCCAATATACTTTTTAAAGCCTTTAGAACTGTTACAGGCACTCTATAATCCTCGCCGTGTCTAGTCATAACTTTTACAGTAAAAGGGTTGCCTTCTGAATCCCTGTACTCTTTATCCCTTATTTCTGTATCTACGGTAACTACTTCCAGATCTGCTATGTTCTTCGTTTGCGGTGGCTTGTAATCCTGTGCTTCATCGTGTATGCTTGTCATTTTGTTTTACCTCCTGTGTATTTAGTTGTAATAATTCTAATTTAGCTAATGAAATAGATATAGTTTTTTTACAGTGTGGGCAGCCTAAATTAATTGTAAAAACTTCTTCTGCTGTTTCTTCATAACCTATTTTTGATTCATTCACTTTTCTTTTTGCTTTGTCTATTACCATTTTTTATAACCTCGTTTCTTTTATTCCATTTATCTACAAACTTAATCCACTCCTCTACAGGCTCACTCATTAACTCTACTTGTTCTCCTAGCTTCATTTTAATAATTCTCCTACCTTTTCTACTGCTATTTTTAATTCATTAAACTTTGAGGTAATTTCGTCATTTACAGATAAATTATTAAGAAATTCTTTAGATTCTAAAAGCCTTCTCCTATTAAGTTCTGTATCATATTCAGAAACTCTCATTTCACACAAGACAGCACCCATTCCAATCCTAAAAACTTCAGTAGGAGATAAATTATATTTCCTAATTAAGTCTTTAAAGTATTTGGAAACCGATATGCTTGTTACTTCTGTAAATGAATCCTCTCTATTCTTTTGCGGCATTTTTATTCTCCTTTTTACTTTCAAATATTTTCTTTACTTCTTTATCATCTATCTTCTTTTGTGCTTCCATTTCTCTTATTTCCTGTAGCCATTCATCTATTTTATCATCTGGAATAGTTAAAATATGAATTTCGTTAATTTTTCCAGAATTAATAAATTCTTTTAATATATCTTGAATTAAGTTTTCAGAACAACTTGTTTTTAATTTAACTAATTCTATTACCTTATTATAATTTAGATCCTTTTGCTTCAAAAAAGATAAAATATTAGTTTCTATGTAATCTTTAACTTTTTGTCTAGTAGTGGTATATTTAGCCATTTTTATCATTTTGTAAAAAAAAATAAAAATTTTTTTATTTTAGGTAGAGAAAAATATTCTCTT
The DNA here is from genome assembly GCA_018818105.1 of Candidatus Omnitrophota bacterium. Taxonomy (GTDB): domain Bacteria; phylum Omnitrophota; class Gorgyraeia; order Duberdicusellales; family 4484-171; genus JAHISK01. Next base: position 2,124 of record JAHISK010000076.1, read on the forward strand.
TTGTATTACTATATATATATAATAATTAATACAAATATTATATATATATATACCCTAAAAATAAAAATAAAATTTTTTTTTTACCTTTCCCTCTGTAATTTTTGTTTAATTAAGTGAATTTCTACAACATCGCCAATTTTTAACTCATAAATATCTAAATCTTCAGTATTTAAGGTTATAACAGCTGTCCCACCATACTTTTTTATCTTTTTTTTCATAACAATATTATATAAATAAACTTTATAAACATTTAGAATTATTTAATAATAGTAATTATTTTAGAAATAGAGAA
>JAHISK010000077.1 GCA_018818105.1 Candidatus Omnitrophota bacterium
AGAAACTTGGACTAATGTCATTGCTTGATAAAATGGTGGAATTTCAGAAACAATTAACAATAGGAACCGCCGTATACGGAACCGTACGTACGGTGGTGTAAGAGGACGGCGAGGGTGACCTCGCCTCCTACTTGATAGAAAATATATCATAAAGGAAGGATATAAAATGATTAAAAAAAAGGGTGTTTTAAGAGAATGGGTGGAATCTATTGTTATAGCGGCAGCGTTAGCGATATTTTTAAGGACATTCTTTTTTCAAATATATAAGATTCCTACAACTTCGATGGTGCCTACTTTAAAACCGGGCGATAAAATCTTTGTAAGTAAGCTGGTGTATGGGCCTAAAATTCCGTTTACAGCGGTAAGGATTAAAGGGATCGCCTCGCCTAAGCGTGGTGAAGTAGTTGTTTTTATTCCGCCTCATGATAGAAAAAAGGCTTATATAAAAAGATTGATTGGGGTAGGGGGTGATCGTATTTTTATAAGAGATGGTAATATAGAGTTAAATGGTGAGATTGTAGTAGATTTAAAAATCGCGAAAAATAAATATTCTAACGATGGTAAATATGGTAAAGATAACCAAGAGATAGTTGTGCCTCAAGGTCAATATTTTTTTCTAGGGGATAACAGCAAGGCTTCTTTAGATAGCCGGTTTTGGGGGTTTGTGGATGAGAAGGATATTGTTGGAAAAGCAATTTTTATTTGGTGGGGACCTAAGAGGATGGGGATGATAGAATAACGATGGATGAAGGAAGAAGAGCGAGGGACGAAAGATAAAATAAGAAACGTCCTTCGTAAGAAGGGGGATTATGAAAAAAATAACAGTATTTTTAGCAATAGGATTATTGATGTGTTTAGGCGGATGTACTACGGTTCAGAGAGGCGCGGCTGCTGGTGCTGTTGCCGGAGGCGCTTTGGGCGCGGTTATAGGGCATCAGTCAGGGCGTACCGCCCAAGGCGCGGCTATTGGCGCTGGGGCAGGAGGCGTAGTTGGCGCGATTGTTAGTGAACAGATTGAAAAAAAGTTTTGTCCTGAATGCGGAAGAAGGTTTACTTCTTCAGTTAATGTTTGTCCGTACGACGGAACGGAGTTGAAGATTATTGAGAAGAAAGGTAACTAAAAACAGACCATAGACAATAGACCATTGACCATAGACTAAAATTTTCCTTTGGAAAATTTTGAAAAAGGTCTATAGTCTATAGTCTATAGTCTATAGTCGATATTTATTATGAATTTCGCTGATAAAATAACTTCAATACGGATTGTTCTTATTCCGGTTTTTGTGGCGTTACTTATATATTCTCAGGTAAATTTTTATTTGAGGCATATAGCTACCGCGGTTTTTATTATTGCTGTGTTAAGTGATTTTTTTGATGGGTTAGTCGCGAGAATAAAGAAGGAAAAATCGGATATCGGGCAAGTCATTGATCCTTTAGCGGATAAATTGCTTTTGTTTACGGCGTTTTTTTCTTTATATATTTTAAGAGGATATTTACCGTTAAAGTTTCAAATTCCGCTATGGGTGGTATTAGTTGTTGTTAGCAGAGATTTAATTATCCTTTTAGGCTTTTTAACTTTACAGTTTCTTAAAATCGAAGTTAAAGTCCAGCCATCTATTTGGGGTAAACTCACAACTTTTTTTCAGATGGGCGCTATTTTATGTATACTTATGGATGTGTTTTTTTCACCGGTTATATGGACTATAGCGGTTGTTTTTACGCTTATATCAGGTATCGGCTACTTTTTGCAGGGAGTTAAATTTATCAATGGTAACATTAAGCCTTCTAATAATTAGCTATTTTTTGGGAAGTATCCCTTTTGGTTTTTTAGTCGCGAAGGGAGTGAAGAAAATAGATATCCGTAAAGTTGGTTCAGGTAATATCGGCGCGACTAATGTTTTTAGAGTTGTAGGTAAAAAGTGGGGAATTTTAGTTTTTATTCTTGATTTTTTGAAAGGGATTTTTGCTCCTATTTTGACGCGGGGTTTTCTTCCTTCAGCAGAGAATTATATTTATATAGTATCGGCGGTTTTACCCATTTGTGGTCATAATTGGACGCCATTTTTAAAGTTTAAAGGCGGTAAGGGTGTAGCTACAAGTTTAGGAGCAATAGCGGGTTTGGGTTTTATATTCCCTAAGTTATGGGTTTGTATAGTTTTAGCTCTTTGTGGATGGATAGCTGTTTTTTCTATCTTTAAGTATGTGTCATTGGCGTCTATAGTTGCTACTGCTATATTTTTCGTGTTTTCTTTAATTTTTTCTTTACCGGTAGAAGTAAAAGTTCTTTCTTTTTTTTTATTTTTGTTTATTTTAATAAGGCATAAAACGAATATAAAAAAACTTCTTTCTAAAAAAGAGCATCGGTTTTAAAAAATTGACACTATATGAGCGTGGGGGTATAATTTTATGGAATAATCTATAATGTATATAAAGGGACTCAGCAGGTAATGTCAAAATTTGTATAAAAATAACAAATTACAAATACCAAATAACAAATAAGCACCAAATGACAATTTTCAAATGTTCAAAACATCAATATTTTCTATATTGTTTGGAATTTTGATCATTGGATATTAGAATTTATTTGTAATTTGGAA
>JAHISK010000078.1 GCA_018818105.1 Candidatus Omnitrophota bacterium
ACCCGCTATTTATTCAAAAACCTAATTGCTGGTTATGGTATTTACCTATAGCGCCGGTAGTTATAACTGATGTAGATAATAATGGTATTGTTGACCTTGTTGTATCAAGTACTTGTGTGGAGACATGGGATTTAGAGAATGAATTTTCTATAATGTCAAAATGTAGAGGAGAGATATATATCTGGGAGCTTGGCACTTCTTTTAACGCCGAGCAGAGTTTTTGGCCAGCGGGTCAGCATGATTTTTGTAATACCGGCCGCTACAATGGTTCCGATGATGGATACATTAACCGTTCGCCGGTTTTAGATCCAATCGAAGATAAAGAAGTAGATGCGGGTACTCGGTTAAGTTTTATTGTTTCTGCCTCAGATCCTGACGGAGACAAGGTTTTTATAAAGGGGGCGAAAATGCTTGATGGTAGTTCCATAAGTACTATTGGCGCGGAATTAATCTGCGATCTTGAAGGTATAACAAGGTTTAATTGGACGCCAACAGTTGAACAGGCGGGGAAAAATTATTACGTCTGTTTTGAAGCCGTGGATGATAAAAGAGTTGTGAGTGAACCTTTAACGGTAAAAATTGAAGTAAAAATTAATCATATACCATATTTTTCAGCTATTGGTAATAAAACTATAGATGAAGGGGAACTTTTAGAATTTACAGTTTCTGCTAATGATTGCGATGGAGATGAATTAACTTATACTGTTAGAGATTTACCGCAAGGAGCAGTTTTTAAGGGGCAGAATTTTAAATGGATACCTACGTATGATCAAGCAGGTGTTTATAATATGCTTTTTATCGTAGATGATAATAAAGGTGGAAAAAATATCGAAGCGATTACAATAAGTGTTCATAACAAAGTAAATACTCCGCCGAAAATATTTTTTATGTTTTGTTCGCAAGAACAAGAAGTAGAGGTCGGTCAACTATTAGAATTTATTGTTGTCGGTAAGGATGCGGAGAATGATGTATTCCATATCGCCGCGACTATACCCGAAGAGATTACTAATGCGACATTTGTTCAGAAGGCTAATGCGTTAGGGGGAGTTTTTAGATGGAAGCCTACGAACGCGCACGCGGGAAAAAGTTATTGTATTTCTTTTGATGCCGTTGACCGTCACTACGCCAGAAGTAATACCTTAATTGCTGAAATTAATGTAAAAGCAGTAAATAAACCGCCGGTTTTTACTGCTGTTCCCGCGGAGCATTATCAAGTAAAGCCGGGTCAAAGTCTGAATTTTCCCGTATCAGTCTATGATTCCGACGGCGATACAATTATGTTATCGGCGAAGGTAGTTGATGGAGAGCAGTTGATTTCTTTAGATTCTATCGGCGCTAAATTTATTGGTTCTAGTTTAGGTACTAATGGCTATAATACTAAAACGTTTATCTGGACGCCAAAGGTTGAACATGGCGGGAATGAATATTCTGTGGTTTTTGAGTCAAACGATGATCGCGGCGGGCGCGTTTCAAAAACGGTTACCTTTGCGGTAATTCCGTCCCGAGCGGAAATTTATTCAATAGAACTAGACGCGAAGGATACTAGAAAATGTATAATTAAAGGTGGTGATTTTGGAGAGCGGAATGAGCATAGTATAGTATATTTTGGCATATATGGAGAAATCGTTAGTTGGAGTGATAAAGAAATTGTGTGTATACTGCCGGAAAAAATAATAAATCAAAAGATAATATATCTTTGTGTTCATACAAGAGGTGGCTGGAGTGAGTGGAAATCTTTTTCTTATAGAGTTTCAAAAGAGATAAAGATAAGTCATGTTTCGGTAAAAGAAGTTGAGAAAGGACAAAATCTTACCCTTCAAGTAAAAGTAGATAACCCGCAGAATGTGAGGTATCTTAAAGTACGCTATAAGTATTATAAAGAGTTTAATTGGCGTAATAGAAGTTGGAAATATTGGTCATATGGAAGGAGATATGTTTACAACAAGAACCCCGACGATAAGACAATTTATACGGCAACTATACCATGTTCCAGAGTTGTAGAAGGGAAAGGCAACGTAAAATATTATATCTATGGAAGAGATAAAAGCGGCAAAACTCATCAAATAGAATGGATATCAACAGATGTGAATTAAGAAAAATTTATTACCGGTTTCTTTTTAGTGATTTTAAATTTAGTTTTAAGGAGAGATGATGATGAAGAATAAAATGTTATATGTTTTGACTGTTTGTTATTTTCTGTTTCTAATATGTGGCTGTGCAGGGTTAAATCCTAATCCAGGAGAGAGAACTGCGGATACGGCATGGGATTATGGAAATTATTCAAGAGCAGTATCAATTATTAAGCCGGCGGCTGAAAGAGGTGAACCGTGGGCGCAGTTACGTTTAGGTTCCTTTTATGAACTTGGCGCTGGCGTAGAGAAAAATATTAAAGAAGCTGTTAACTGGTATAAAAAAGCGGCTATTCAACAAAAGGAAGGCGGCTGGGCAAAAGGAAAAATAATAGGGAGTATGGGTAGGTTAGGATATTTTAATCAACATAGTGACGCTTTAGTAGCGCAGTATCAACTATCCAATATTTATTTGCGCGGTGAGGGGATAGAAAAGAATTTGATTCTGTCATATTTATTAATAAAAAATGTCTTAAATGAAAGCAAAGGATATGATATCTTTTTTTGCCAAATGCCTTCGGGAGACCGATGGATTCCAGTGAAAAGGGTTAAGAAGGCATTGATGGCAATCAAGAAAGAAATGTCAGAAGAAGAAGTATACGAAGCAGAGTTGTTATCTAAGACGTGGGTACCTCAGAACGATTTATAAGTATTATATTTTAAAGTGTAAGCGATCCTATTTAATAGGTATAAATATAGGAATAGGAGTAGGAGTTAGATATGAAAAATTTTTTATTGTTAGTAACTGTGGTTTTTCTTCTTACTGGTTGTGTTCGATTACATAGATTAGTATCGCAATATGAGTTACCGGTACAATCGTTACAAACCCAACGTCAGGAAGGGAAGACCAGGGTTTTTTTCTATAACGCAACAGCTCCATCCGGATTTGATTTTAAAGACAAAATAGATATTGTATTAGATGGTAAAAATGTAGGCTCTATTATCCCTAGAGAGTATATTGTTGTTAACCTTAAGCCGGCAGAATATGAATTAAATCTTACCCATTATGATGTATTTAAATTCTCAAATACATATAAATTGAAGATATCGGGTGAGGATATGTTTGTGAAGGTTTATAATGGAATTTTTAAAACAAAATATAAATTAGATGATCAGTTTTCGGTTAAGTTTGATAGTTGGTATAAACCAGCTTACCAGAAACACTAATTACCTCCTTCCGGATAAATTCAGACCAAATATTCGCCTGTATTTCCCGCTTGATAAATAAAGTTGCAGGATACACAAAAGTAAGGTATAATTTGTGTATGGAGGTGGTTAATTATGTCACGCACAAATATCGATTTAGATGATAAGCTGGTACGAGAAGCAATGGCTATATCTCATTGCAAGACTAAAAAACAGGTGGTGTCCTTTGCTTTAAAGGAATTTGTTAAACGGCTAAAAAGGAAAGATATCTTGCGATTCATGGGAACTCATTGTTGGCAAGGTGATTTGGGTGAAATGAGAAGGAGTAGGGTTTGATTTTAGTTGATACTTCAGTCTGGATAGATTTTTTCAACCATTCTCGGTCTGTTTACGCTAAGAAGCTAAAGTGGTTGATTGAGAAAGGTGAAGAAATTTGCCTTATTGATTTGACACTTACGGAGATTCTTCAAGGGATAAGAGATGAAAAAACATTTGGTCAGATAAAAGATTCCCTCACTAAATTTCCAATTATTAATCCTATTTCAGTAGACGGCTATATTCAAGCGGCAAATGTTTATCGGTTATGTCGCAGGAAAGAAAAAACTATTTCTAAAACCATTGATGTTATCATTGCTACAATCGCTATTGAGAATGATCTTATTTTATTTCACAAAGATAAGGATTTTGATTTGATTGCCGAATGTACGGAGTTAAGGATTTTTGAGGTAGGCAATGAAAAAGTCTAATCTTATTCAATAATTTAGCTGTGATTCAGTTGATTATTTCATAATCAGGAGGTAAAAATAAATGGGATTGGTAAATGCTAAAATAACGTTGATAAATCCGAGACTAAAAAAAATAAAGCCTTTGGAAGTTGATTCTCTCGTTGATACCGGAGCGGTGCATCTTTGTATACCAGAACACATACAAATACAGTTAAGATTGGAAGAAATAGATAAAAAAGAAGTAATATTAGCCGACGGGGAAAGAAAACTTGTTCCTTACGTGGGACCTATACAGATTAAATTCAAAAATCGAGTAGGTTTTGCCGGCGCGTTAGTTATGGGTGACCAGATACTTTTAGGGGCAATACCTATGGAAGATATGGATCTGGTAGTAATACCTAAAAAAAGGATTTTAGAAGTAAATCCTGACAGTCCTAACATCGCGATTTCCATCGCGAAATAAAAATTTTCTAGAGATATTTTATTCTTAATTATTAAATGTAATCGCGTCTAAATTTCTAGTTTTATTCCTTGAATAGTTGCGGGAAAATATATATAATAAGCTAATTCAAAGGAGGGGTAGTTTTGTGAAGATTGCTTTAGCGCAAGTTAATTTTTGTGTAGCTGACCTGGAAGGAAATTCCAGTAAGATAATATGTAATATAAAAAAAGCTAAGAAGGAAGGCATTGATCTATTGGTATTTCCAGAATTAGCTTTAGTGGGATATCCGCCTGAGGATCTTTTGCACAAACCTTATTTTATAGATAAAAATATTCAGTATTTAAAAACTATAGCAAAAGAAGTTAAAAATATCATAGTTTTAGTTGGGTTTGTTGATTGCTGTGAAGGTAAAATTTATAATGCGTGCGCTCTTTTGCAGGATGGCGGAGTTATAGATATTTATCATAAAGTGCAACTGCCTAATTATGGTGTTTTTGATGAGAAACGTTATTTTCAATCAGGAGATAGTCTTTGCGTTTATGAATTGGAAGGGTATAAGTTTTCAGTAAGTATATGTGAGGATATCTGGGAACAAGAAGCAGCCCAGCTTCTTAAAAATAAAGACCTTGATTTTATTATTAATATATCCGCGTCTCCCTTTCATCTAGGTAAAGTTGCTTTGCGTGAGAAAATTCTTTCTAAAGTGGCGAAACAGACTAACGCCTTTATTTTTTATTGCAATTTAGTTGGAGGTCAAGATGAACTTGTTTTTGATGGGACAAGTAAAGTTTTCTCATCTGAGGGAAAATTAGTAAAGCGCGCGAAACGTTTTCAAGAAGACTTTCTGGTATTTAACTTTGATAAGAAGAAAAAATATCCTGTACAGAAAGTATTGATTAAAGAGGAAGAAGAAGCTTTTTCCGCTTTAAAATTAGGTTTGTTTGATTATGTAAGAAAGAATGAATTTAAAAAAGTTATTGTAGGCGTAAGCGGGGGGATTGATTCAGCCGTTGTTATCGCCTTAGCTGTAAACTCTTTAGGTTCTAATAATGTACGCGCATTACTTATGCCTTCTGAATTTACTTCCCAAGAAACATTTAATGACGCCAAGTTAATATGTGGGAATTTAAAAATTAAATATTTTGTTGTGAGTATTGAAAAAATTTTGAAATCTTATCTTGATATTTTATCGCCGTCGTTTAAAGGCAGAAAGCAGGATAAGGCTGAAGAGAACCTTCAGGCACGTATTCGCGGTAATATTTTAATGGCATTTTCTAATAAATTTGGATACCTTGTTCTTAATACTGGAAATAAAAGTGAGGTTTCTTGCGGGTATTGTACGCTTTATGGGGATATGGTAGGCGGATTTGGAGTTTTAAAGGATGTGCCTAAAATGTTAGTTTATAAAATAGCTAAATATATTAATAAAATTTCAAAAAAAGAGATTATTCCTATAGCGACCATTGAACGACCGCCTTCAGCGGAGTTAAAGCATGACCAAAAAGATACAGATAGTTTACCTCCTTATGAAGAGTTAGATCCGATACTAAAGTTGTATGTGGAAGAAGATCGTTCATTAGATGAAATAGTGTCTAGGGGATTTGATAATAATTTAGTTAAGAAAGTTATTAAAATGGTAGACGCTAATGAGTATAAACGGCGGCAGTCGCCAGTGGGAATAAAAATTACGCCGCGCGCGTTTGGTAAAGATCGCCGTATGCCGATTACTAATCGATTATTTTTTTAACGCCTGTAAATTTTCATGAAGTATTTTATTGTTATTTTAGGAAGTTTTATGTTTTGTTTTGGGGCGCAAGCTTTAGATATTAGTAGTACAGCCTTTGAAAATGGAGGCTATATTTCGGCTAAATATACTTGTGATTCTTCTGATATGTCGCCGCCTTTGTTTTGGCACGGTGTACCAGATAACACTAAAAGTTTGGTTATTATATGTGATGATCCCGACGCTGCATATGAATCATGGGTTCATTGGATTATTTTTAATATTCCGGTTACTCTAGATGGTTTAGGGGAAAATATGTTAAAGGAGAAATCTTTACCTAAGGGGATAATTCAGGGAATGAATGATTTTGGTAAAATTGGATATAATGGTGCTTGTCCTCCAGCAGGTAAGGCTCATCGGTATTTTTTTAAATTATACGCGTTAAATACGATGCTTTCGATTTCTGGTGATGACGATTTAAAGAAAGAAAATGTTGTTAGTGCTATGCAGGGGCATATTTTAGAGGAAACAAAAATTATTGGTCTGTACGAACGCTAAGACACGGATTTACGCTGATAGTGATGCGGATAAACGCTGATTAATATATTTGTCAGCGTAAATCCGTGTCAAAATCAGCGTAATTCAGCGTTTAAAAGAAAGGAGTAGTAAATCATGGCAAAAATTGAGAAAATTAAAGCACGAGAAATTATCGATTCAAGAGGAAATCCTACAGTTGAAGTTGATGTAAGGTTAGATAATGGAGTGTTAGGTCGCGCGGCAGTTCCTTCTGGCGCTTCGACGGGAGAAAATGAAGCATTAGAATTACGTGATAATGATAAGGGGCGTTTTTTAGGAAAGGGAGTGTTAACTGCGGTTAATAATGTAAACAACGAAATATTTCCGAAAATAAAAGGGGAAGAACCCAATTATAAGAAAATTGATAAGATTTTGTTAGAGCTTGATGGTACTGAAAATAAGTCGAAATTAGGAGCTAATGCTATTCTAGGGGTATCATTAGCGGTCGCAAAGGCAGCGGCCAATTTAGAAGGTGTTGCGTTATATAAATATTTAGGTGGGGCGCAAGGTAATTTGTTGCCGTTACCATTAATGAATATATTAAATGGTGGCCTTCACGCGGATAATAATCTGGATATACAGGAGTTTATGATAGCTCCATTAGGATTTGATAGTTTTATCCGGGCGATTCAGGCTGCCGCGGAAATTTTTCATAATTTAAAGTCAATTTTGAAGGCAGAAAAGTTATCGATTTCCGTTGGTGATGAGGGAGGATTTGCTCCTAATTTAAAGACAAATGAACAGGCTTTGCAGTTAATTATTAAGGCAATAGAAAAAGCAGGGTATAAATCGGGCAGTCAAGTGGCTCTAGCTTTAGATCCGGCAGCTAGTTCATTTTATAAAGATGGTAACTACTGTTTTGAAGGCAAAACAGTTGATGCTAACTATATGATTGATTTTTACGCGGAATTAGTAAGTAAGTATCCGATTATTTCTATAGAAGATGGGTTAGATGAGAATGATTGGGCTGGTTGGCGTAATTTAACTTTAAAGTTAGGGGATAAAATTCAGTTAGTGGGTGATGACTTATTTGTTACCAATACAAAGTATTTGAAACGAGGAATTCAGGAAGGAGTTGCTAATTCTATTCTTATAAAAGTTAATCAAATTGGAACTTTGTCTGAAACGTTTGAGGCTATTGAGTTAGCTTCTCAATCGAAGTATACTTCTGTAATTTCTCATCGTTCGGGTGAAACTGAAGACGCGACAATTGCTCATCTTGCTGTCAGTAGCGGTTGTGGGCAAATTAAAACAGGATCTATGTCTCGCTCAGATAGAATTGCTAAATATAATGAGTTGTTAAGAATTGAAGAAGAATTAGGCAGTAACGCTAAATATGCAGGAACGACTTTTAAGTTTAAATAAAATTAGGCTGTTAAAATTATTTACGATTATATTTATTGCTTTCGCGATATTTATGGTTTTTTATTTTCCGAATTATGCTAAATTAAGAAGATTGAAACAGGCGAATAATCAACTGCTTTTTGAAATAGATAAGTTAGCCGCGGATATAAAAGACTTAGAAGGGAAAATCAATAAAGGTGATAATGACCCTTTTTTATTAGAGAAATTTGTGCGCAATGAATTAGGCGTCGCGAAGAAGGGGGAAATAGTTATTGACATTCTTGAATGAATTGATAGGATGATATCCTATTGTTGCGGAGTGAATAAGTAACTGCTATTTGAATAAGAAGTTCTAACAGTGTCTTTCTAAAATATGTCGCGGGGTGGAGCAGCCAGGTAGCTCGCAAGGCTCATAACCTTGAGGTCGACGGTTCAAGTCCGTCCCCCGCAACCATAGTTATATGAAATTACAAATTCCAAGCACCAAATAACAAATAAGTTCCAAATTCAAATTACCAAAACATCAATGCTTTCTATATTGTTTAGAATTTTGGTCATTGGATATTGGGATTTATTTGGGATTTGGAAATTGTTATTTGGAATTTAAGTAAACTTTTAATAATATTTAAAATTGATAGAGGGAGGTATTATGTTTGATTTTAGTAAATTAGGAGATATGGCAAAAATCGCGGGACAAGCAAAGCAAATGCAGGATAAACAGGACCGGGTGCAGAGAGAACAGATTGAAGCGTTAAAAAAAATATCTTCTCAACTTAATGAGGTTATAGATATTTTGAAGAAGAAATAAAGTATAGTGGGTTTTTAGTTAAACGGTGGTTATTAGTTAATCCTCTGACAAAACTAGTCCGTAATTAAGCCTTTGTTTTTAAGTTTTTACGCGTAAAATTTAAAATTGACTTATTTTTTGTGGAATAGTATAATTTTTACCTCAAGCCACGGGGGAGGAGATGTTAAAAATAAGGAAAATGTAAGGGCAACTCTGGTTTGGGTTGCTTTTTTTTATGGAAGGAGGTTTACGGTGGTAGAAAAAATATTTAAAGTAATGAGTGAATCGGAAGAGAATCTTACGGCAGAAGCAATTGCCAAGGCATTATTAACGCAGATTACATTGAATCCGTCAGAGCCGGATGCTAAGTTTGTAGTTATGGAGATGACTGGTAAAAATAACTGTTGTAATCGAAAGAAGATGTCGACTTAACAGAGTCTAATCTTTCGAGATTCAGATTGTAGGTTTGCGGAATAAAAAGGGTAATATTCTACGATATTAGAAATTACCCTTTATTTTTTTGTGATTCGGATATTTCTAAAATTCCTGTTTGCCAGAAGCAATGAAGGTTAATACTTTTTATAAGAAGCGTAATAATCAAAGCAAAAGATATAATTGTTAGATTGATAAAGTTTTCCATCCGGACATGCAGATTAGCATAAAAGAAATTTTTGTCATCTCTTTACAACGCAAAGGGTTATATATGTTATCGCGACTTATTTAAGAAAGGACCTTTTTTATTTAAAAAAAATCTTGAAAAAATATTATAAAAAGGTAAAATTTTTACATAAGGATATAAGGAGAATTATGAAGTGGGATGGTCCTGAACGGCGCAAATATGTTAGGATAAAGTTTCCTTGTAAAATATTTATTTTTACGCCTACGCAGCATATAATATCAACTCATACTGAGAATATTAGTATGGGAGGAATAAAGCTTGCGATTGAAGAAAAATTAAAAATTTCTTCTTTGATAGATTTAGAAATATATGTGTATGATGAAACAATTGTTTGCAAAGGAAAGGTAACATGGGGAACGAAGAAGGAAAGTCGATGTCATAAAGGGGTTTACTATTACGATATTGGTGTGGATTTTCATGATATTAGCGATAAAGATAAGAAAATAATTAGGCGTCTTATTGAATCGGAAGATTAAGTAGGGGCGGGATTGTTTCGCCCGAATCAAATAATCGGGCGCGGAAACCGCGCCTCTACGATTACATTATCAGAACGATAATTCATTTCTCTTGAGAACTCGCCTAAACCGTGATAAAATCCAACATATTTAAAAAATTAATGAATGCGCCCGTAGCTCAATTGGATAGAGCGTTTGGCTACGGACCAGAAGGCTGTGGGTTCAAATCCTACCGGGCGCGTTTTTTTAAAGGAGGAGTGGTTGTTATGGCAATCGTTGTTTTTGTTACAATTCCAACGAAAGATAGTGAAAAGTTAATAGAGAAACTTTTGAATGAGAGAGTGTGTGCTTGTGTTAACATTATTAATAACGTTAAGTCTTATTTCTGGTGGCAGGGTAAAATTGACCAAGCACAAGAATCACTGCTCATGATAAAGACAACAGATAAAGCCTTCTCCTCGTTAAAAAAACTAATAAAATCTAATCATCCCTATCAAGTTCCTGAAATAATCGCGTTTAATATCGATCAAGGCAATAAAGATTATTTGGATTGGATATCTCAGGAAGTGAAACCCATCCTATAAAGATTATAGGATGGGTTGATTACGAAGATTGGAAATAAGATTGCAACGATTAAAATATAAAATAATCTGTGTAATCTAAAAAAAATCGCTGTAATCAGGTATAATCTTAATGAAGTTATACCTGAAGATTATACCAATGGACTGGATAATAAATACACTCATTTCGTTACAGGAATATATTCTTGATTATTCTATTTTAGGTATTGGCGCGGCATTCTTAGGCGGAATCTTTGTCGCTGTAACGCCGTGTATATTGCCGTTGTTACCAGTAACGTTAAGTATAATAGGTGAAGCAGCGATTAGTTCTAAATATAAAAGTTCTTTTCTAAGTATTATTTTTGTTTTAGGAATAACGGGTAACTATGTAACGTTAGGTGTTATTGCCGCTGTCTTTGGGGTGTTTTTATCGAAATTGATACATAGCTTTTTTATATATTTGTTATTAAGTATAATATTTATTTTGTTGGGATTGTCTTTTTTCGATGTATTTCATTTTTCTATTTTTAGTATAAATTATAAACCGAAAAGTACCCTTATATCTATTTTTATTTTAGGGCTTATTTGTGGCTTTGCTATGCTGCCGTGCGCGTTTCCGGTGTTAGGAACTATATTAAGTTTAATTTCGCTGAAAAAGGATTTACTTTATGCCGCGGTGTGTTTTTTGTCTTTTTCTTTAGGGTATGGTTTGGTTTTTATTGGTGTCGGAAGTTCCGCTTCGTTGGTCAAAAAATTATCAGAAAAACGGCACTGGTTTATTGGGATAAAAAGAGTGTTAGGTATAATTATGATTATTGGCGGGGTGTATTTTCTTTTAACTTTAATGAGGATTATATGAAAAAATTATTTTTATTTTTAATTATAGTGGCCGTAGTTTGGCCTTTTAATTTAGCCGCGGCTGGTTTAGATAGTTATGAATTTTTTAAGTTAAATGGGGAGAGTGTGGTAGGTGAAGAAATAATGGAAGGTTCAGAAAAAACTGTGTTTTTTTTCTGGACTAGTTTGTGCTATTTTTGTCGGCGGGAGTTGACTAAAATCAATAACCGACCGATAGTTCTTGATGGTGTCAAATTTTATTATATAAATTTAGGAGAATCGGTAAAAATCGTCAATTACATGGTAGAGAAGTTGAAATTAACTGATGTAATATCTGATGATATTATTTTAGATGATAAAACGGTTTTTGCTCAGAGATTTAATATTATAGGATTACCAACATATCTTTTTTTTAAAGATGGAAAAGTTATATATCGAACTAATTTAATAAATGAGCAGATAGTTGAAAGGGTATTTAATGATGAGTGAGGGGTTATTAGTTGATTTAATTGAAGGAGGTAGATAATATGGAAACGGGGATAACGGCTATAAATGAAAAGGTTAAACAGGAAAGCGCGTTTATTAATGATATTATTTCGGAAATAAGGAAAGTTATTGTTGGTCAGGATTATTTAATTGAACGATTATTAGTAGGGTTGTTTGCTAATGGCCATATTCTTATTGAAGGGGTGCCGGGGTTAGCTAAGACCCTGTCTGTAAAGACGTTGGCTCAGGCGATTAATACTAAGTTTCAAAGGATTCAGTTTACGCCGGATATTCTTCCTGCCGATATTACAGGTACATTAATTTATAATCCTAAAGAGGGGTCTTTTTTTACTAAGAAAGGACCTATTTTTTCTAATATAATATTAGCGGATGAAATAAACAGAGCTCCCGCGAAAGTGCAAAGCGCGCTTCTTGAGGGAATGCAGGAAAGGCAAGTTACGATTGGTGAAAATACCTTTGAGTTAGAAGATCCTTTTTTAGTTTTGGCAACACAAAATCCTATAGAACAGGAAGGTACTTATCCTTTACCGGAAGCGCAAGTGGATAGGTTTATGTTAAAGATAAATATTACTTATCCCACGAAAGAAGAAGAACATCGTATTTTAAAGAGAATGGCCTACACTGATAAAAAGATTAAAGTGAACCCTAGTATAGATCCTTTGAGTGTTATAAAGGCAAGAAGTATTGTTGATGAAGTTTATATGGATGAAAAGATAGAGAAGTATATTTTAGATATTGTTTTTGCTACGAGAGAACCGTCTAAATATAAATTAGAAGAATTAAGTTCTCTTATCCAGTATGGCGCCTCACCGCGGGCGACATTATATTTAACGTTAGCAGCTAAAGCTTTCGCGTTTATAAACCATAGGGGTTATGTAACTCCTCAAGATATAAAATCAATTGGACCGGATATTTTACGACATAGAATTATTGTCAGTTATGAAGCTGAAGCCGAAGAAAAAACTTCTGATGACATTATCAAACGAATATTTGAAGAAGTAGAGGTGCCATAAAACAGTCCATGGTCTATAGTCGATAGTCCATAGAAATATTTATATATATTAAACTGAAGTTTAATGGATTCATGTTTATGTTTTTATAGAATAAATTAGTAATGATTAAATTTATATTTAATGTGTTTTTTTTAAATAATTAATCTATGGACTAATTCATGATTCCAAAAGACATTTTAAAAAAAATTAGGCGGATTCAAATTACCACGTCTCACATGGTTACTGACGTTTTTGCCGGGCAGTATAAAAGCGTCTTTAAGGGAAAGGGAATGGAGTTTGATGAAGTTCGCCAGTATCAACCGGGCGATGACGTGAGGTCTATTGACTGGAATGTTACCGCTCGACTGGGTCATCCCTATATAAAAAAATTTGTTGAAGAAAGAGAACTTACGGTTATGTTTGCCGTAGATGTATCTTCGTCAACTTATTTTGGTACAACTGATAAATTAAAAAGTCAGATTGCCGCCGAAATTTGTTCCCTGTTAGCTTTTTCAGCTATTAAAAATAACGATAAAGTTGGTCTTATTGTTTTTTCTGAAGGAATAGAGTTGTTTGTTCCTCCTAGAAAAGGGTTAAAGCATATACTCAGGATTATCCGGGAAGTAATTTATTTTAAGCCAAAGGGAAGTGGTACTAATATTTCGGCGGCATTGGAATATCTTAATAAGATTTGTAAACGTAAAAGCGTGGTTTTTGTTATTTCGGATTTTTTAACCGGTGATTTTAAGAAAGCCTTAGCTATCTCTAATAAAAAGCATGATATAGTGGCAATTAGCATAACAGATCCTAAAGAACGAAATCTTACTTCCGCGGGAGTTATTGAGTTCGCTGACGCTGAAACTGGTGAACTTTTTTTTGTCGATACATCTGATGAACGGGTGCGGGATGAATTTGATAGTAGAAGCCAAGAAATTTTTCATAAACGTAAAAAAACTTTTTCTAGCGTAGGTGTTGATAACATAGATATTCATAGTGATAAACCTTATGTTAATGAATTAATAAAATTTTTCAGAATGAGAGAACGAAGGATGAAATAGGGAATATTTACGGGCGGACCCCTGTGTCCGCCCGTAAATAAATTAATTTGTAGGGGCGTCGCTTGACCGCGCCCGTAAATCAGGTATATGAAAATTAATAAATTGGTTTTTTTTCTAGCGGTATTTTTTTTTACTATGGACTATGGACCATGGACTATGGACTGTTCTGCCGCCGATGAAGCGGCAGCGATTAAAGTTGAGGCGAGGGTGGATAAAGATAAAGTTAGTGTTGGCGATAGGATTCGGTATGAAATAATAATTGAGAAAGAGAAGAATGTGGAGGTAGAAAGTCCTCTGTTATGGGAAGAATTAGAGAATGTGGATATTGTTGATTCAGGAAAGGATGAGGGCGGGTATTTTGGCGGCAAAAAAATAGAGTATTGGTATTTTTTAGAAAACTATAATACGGACAGCTTTGTTATTCCAAAAGCTTCAGTGAAATATAGAGAGAGTTCTGCTAAAGAATGGTCTGAGGTTAAAACTGATCCGATTGAAATTGAGGTGATTAGTTTAGTTGATTCTTGGGATAGTGACATAAAAGATATAAAGGATCCCGTAAATCCCAGATCGAATTTTTTTCTGATATTTTTAATTATTTTAGGATTAGCGGCGGCAGGATTATTGTTCTTTTTTTATAGAAGATATTTTTTGAAAAAGGAGGAAGAAATCGCGTTTAGAGAGCCGGCGCATGTCGTTGCTTTACGAAAGTTAAATATTTTGAAAAATAAAGATTTGCTTCGTTTGGGCAGGGTTGAAGAATACTATGTCGAATTATCCGGGATTGTTCGGTATTATATAGAAGAACGATTTAATATTCGCGCTCCTGAAATGACGACAGAGGAATTTCTTTATAATTTAAAAGGGCGGCAAGCGTTAAGTGTTGGGCAAAAAAGAGTGTTAAAAGATTTTTTAACCGCTACTGATAAGGTTAAATTCGCCAGATTTTATCCCGCGGATAAAGATATTCAGGAAAGTTTTCAAATTGCTTATGGCTTTATAGAGGACACAAAAGAAAGTGAGAAGATAAATATATCAAACCCTAACAAAGAAAAAATAAAATTGTAAAATGACGTTAAAAAATCCTCTATATTTAATTCTTTTTTTTATGATTCCCATAGTCTATTTCTTTTATGTTAGGCGAAAAACATCTTACGTGAGATTTTCTTCCTCCATTTTCTTGCGAAATCTAAGAACCTCTATGAAGAGTGTAATAATTAAACACTTGTTTTTATCGCGATTTTTGGCTATCGCTTTTTTGATTATAGCATTAACTCGGTCACAAACACCGGTGGAAGGTACGAAAGTTCAGACAGAAGGGATAGATATTATTTTGGCGATAGATTCTTCAATCAGTATGCTTGCCGAAGACTTTAAGGTAGGAGGAAAACGTAGGAATCGGTTAGAAGTAGTAAAGGATGTTGTTGCTGAGTTTATTGGAAAAAGAAAAAACGATAGAATAGGAGTAATTACTTTTGCCGGCAGGCCTTATACTGTTTGTCCGTTAACGCTGGATTATAATTGGCTCAACCAAGGTCTTGAAAGAATAGAAATTGGAATGGTTGAGGATGGAACAGCGATTGGATCAGGGCTAGCTGCCGCGTTAAATCGAGTCAAGAATACAGAGGCAAAAAGTAAAGTGGTTATTTTGCTCACTGACGGACGGAATAATATGGGAAGTATTTCACCATTAACGGCGGCGGAGGCAGCGGCGACTTTAGGCGTAAAAGTTTATACTATCGGCGCCGGAAATACAGGATACGCTCCTTATCCGGGAAGAGACCTTTTTGGTAATAAAGCGTATAAGAATGTGAAAGTTGATTTAGATGAGCAAATTTTAAAGGATATAGCTGATAAAACCGGGGCTCAATATTTTCGCGCGACAGATACCGATTCTTTGCGTGAAATATATCACGAGATAGATAAATTAGAAAAAACAATTATCGAGGATCAAGGGTATTTAGAATACAATGAGTTATTTTTTATCTTTGCCATAGCGGCATTAATTATTTTAGTTTTAGAAATAGTGTTGGGAAATACTTTTTTTATGAAATTACCGTGATAAAAGACCAAAGACCAAAGACCGAAGACTGAAGACTATGAGATAAAGAATCAAAAACAATTTTCTAATTCCGAAAAGATTCGTTTTGGAATTTTGATTTTTAAATTATTAGATATGAGATTTGTTAATTTAGGTGCTATAAATTTAATTTGGCTGGTTATTGGGGTCGGCGTTTTCTTTATTTGGGCTTATCAGTATAGAAGGAAACGGCTTAGGCGGTTTGCTGATCAACAGGCGTTGAACAAAATAGTTTTGAGTTTTAGCCTTAAGAAGTATAGTCTAAAAGTTGTAGTATTATTAATCGGCATGACGTTTATAGTTATTGCCCTTATTCGCCCGCAATGGGGGTTTCAGTGGCGCGAAATTAAGCGAAAAGGAGTAGATATTCTTATCGCGGTAGATACCTCTAAAAGCATGTTGGCGCAGGATATAAAGCCCAATAGATTAGAGCGGTCAAAATTAGCTATAAAAGATTTAGTAACGAAGTTAGAAGGAGATAGAGTTGGATTAATATCTTTCGCTGGGACAGCGTTTTTGCAGTGTCCCTTAACATTGGATTACTCCGGGTTTATGTTTGTTTTAAATGATTTAGGGGTTGATACTATTCCCAGAGGAGGGACGTCTATAAGCAGCGCGCTTAAGCAAGCGATTGCTGGCTATCAAGGGGGTCAGAAAAAGCATAAGGCATTAATTGTTATAACTGACGGCGAAGATCATGAGGGTGATCCTTTAAAATTAATTGAGGAAGCTAAAAAAGAAGGAATAAATATTTTTTGTATCGGCATAGGTACTAAAGAAGGAGAACTTATTCCTTTAGTTGATGATCAAGGTAAAAGAATTTTCTTGAAGGATAAGTCTGGTAATGTGGTTAAAACTAGGCTTAATGAAAGCCTGTTGCAGGAAATCGCGTTAAAAACGGGAGGTAGTTATATTCAAGCGACCCCGTTAGATTTTGGGTTAAACTTACTTTATGATAAGAAAATTTCTAAAATGGAGAAAAAAGAATTAGCCAGTAAACTGACAAGGTTTTATGAAGAGAGATTTCAGATATTTTTGCTTTTAGCGTTGATTTTTTTAATATTAGAGATGTTTATAACTACATATAAAAATGAGTTGGACGAAGATAAGTAAATTGGGCGTTTTTTTTGCGATATTGATTGTTAGTTTGAGCGCGGGGCAGTTCTGTTTAGCTAAAACTAAAGATTTAAAAGAAGCAAATAATTTGTTTGAAAAAAAACAGTATCACCAGGCGCTGGAAAAATATAACGACGCCTTAACAGATGACCCTAATTCGAGTATAATTAATTATGGCGCTGGGTGTGCTAATTATAAGAGTGGTGAATACCAGCAAGCAATAGATAATTTTAATAAAGGATTACTTACCGATAGACAAGATTTAGCTGCAAAGGCGTATTATAATATTGGTAATAGTAAGTATCGCTTGGCAGAAAATAATGAGAATGCGAATCTAGAAGAAGCGATTACTTTTTATAAAGAGTCATTAGAGTATTACAAGAAAGCGATTGATAAAAATCAAGAGGATACAGATGCTAAATATAATTATGAAGTTGCCACACGGAGGTTAGAAGCAGCATTAGAAAAGGAAGAAAAACAGCCTCAGCAAAATCAGCAGAAAAAAGATCAGTCTCAAGAAGAAAAAGATCAAAAAGAATCTAACGAAAAAGAAGAAAGTCAAGCGCAACGGGAACAAAAGCAACAACAGGAAGAAGCTGACCGTCAAGATGAAGACAGTAAAGATAAACAGGAGGAGCAATCTGTTTCTGAATCTGGTGACGAAAAAGAAAACATGAGTGAAGAAGAAGCGAGAATGTTAATAGAGAGTTTTTCTGAAGAAGCGTTAGGTAAGGAGAAAAAGAAAGTGGGTACATATTCCCTAGAGTATCAGGATTGGTAAGTTAGTTCGGAGTTGGGAGTTCATAGTTCGTAGTGAAAAAAATATAAAGATAAATACTAAAGATATGAAAATTATAACGGCTGTATTAATATTATTTTTAGGATTAGGAGGGATATGTTTTGCCGGGAATATTGATTTTAGTATATCTGTAGATAAGCGCACGGTAGCTATCGGTGAAGCTGTTTATTTAAATCTGATTTTTGACGGTACTCAGGAGATTGGCGCTTTAGATTTTGGAGATATTGAAGGATTTAGTGTTCGATATGTTGGCCCGTCTTCAAAAATGTCTATTGTTAATGGTAAGGCAGCGTCGTCAATTACTCATATCTATGTCTTGGAGCCTTTAGCCGTAGGATCTTTTAAAGTGGGACCGTTTTCTGTTGAGTATAAAGGGCAAACGCTTGTTAGTAGAAGTATACCGGTTGAAGTTGTGTCTGCTGGGGAAGGGGCAACGACTACTGAAAAAAAGTCTGAAGGCAAAGAGTTAGAAGACAATATTTTTTTAACCATAGAGCCGTCGAAGAATGAAGTCTATTTAAATGAAATTTTTGATATAAGTATTAAGCTGTATATAAACAATCTGGGAGTAAAGAATATTCAGTATCCGCAGATTTCTCATAACGGATTTTCGTTGGGCCAGATAAAACAACCTATTCAATATCGGGATACAATTGGCGGTCGAACATTTGATGTTATAGAGTTTAAAACACAATGTTTTCCAACTCAGATTGGCCAGCTATCTTTAGACGCTGTATCGTTGAAATGTGATATTCTTCTTCGAAAGAAGAAAAAGCGGGGCGTATTTAATGATTTTGATAGTTTATTTGGAAATTTTTTCGGGGATTATGACCAGTATTCTATGACTGTAAATTCGCCTCAAATTTCCATGATAGTTTTACCTTTGCCTCAGAAAGGTAAACTATCTTCGTTTTCAGGGGCAGTGGGTAGATTTGATTTCGATGTAGAAGTTAGCCCTGTAGAAGTTAACGTAGGCGATCCGATTACGTTACGGATGATTGTGAAAGGCAACGATAATTTTAATGTAGTAAAAATGCCTTATTTGGAATTAGATTCCGAAAATTTTAAAATTTATGATCCGCAAATTACGGTTCAGGATAATTCGAAAATTTTTGAGTCAGTTCTTATTCCGTTGAAAGATGATATTGAGTATATTCCTGAGACGCAATTTAGTTTTTTTAATCCGGAGAGCAATTCATACAGTGTACTAAAAAAAGGTCCGTTTAAGATATCGGTTAAGAAGGCCGATAGGGCCCAGACTGTTCAAATAGTAGAGTTATCTCAGGATAAAAATGAGAATATTTTGAAATCTCAGGAGTTAGGGAGGGATATCATTTATATAAAGGACTCTTTAGGGGCTGTTAACGTCAAAGATCAATATCTTTATAAGAATAAGTTATTCCTCTTGTTCCAGGTGTTGCCGCTAGTTATATTTATGATAACCTTAAAGATTTATGGTCATTTTCATAGGATTAAAACAGATATCGCTTACGCTAGGAGGTTGAGGGCTCCTAAGGTAGCTAGGAAGGGGCTTAAAGAGGCGGCGGTATTGATAAAGAAAAATGAATCTCGCGATTTTTATGAGGTTATATTTAAAACTCTGCAACGGTATTTAGGATATAAATTACACATTCCCTGGGCGGGAATTACAGTAGATATTATAGGTGTGTTGAAAAATCGAGAGGTTGATGAAGATATCCTTGATAAAATAAAAGTTATTATGTCCGATTGTGATTTAGCCCGATATACTTCCTCAGGAGGGGGGGGAGATAAAATGGCTCAAATCCTTTCTCAGTTAAGGGTTATTTTAGATTATTTAGAACGGAAACTAAAATGAAGAAATATAAAATATTAGTTTTAATGATGGTGTTTATGGGGCTTATTATTGGGATCGGTTTTTCTCAGGATAAAGCTAGATCCTCTTTAGATGTTAACTTCTATAAGGCGGCGCTTTATTATGATGAAGCCAAGTATGACAAAGCAATAGGTGAATATAATAAGATTTTAAACCAGGAGTATGAGAGCGGTAACCTTTATTATAATTTGGGTAATTGTTATTATAAAAAAGGATTGTTGCCGCAAGCGATAGCTTATTATGAAAAAGCAAAGCGATTTATTCCTCGCGACGCGGATTTAATCGAGAATATTAAGTATGTTCAGTCAAAAATAACTAAAAGTTATCAAGAACCGAGATCCAACTTTATGAAATATATTATTTCAAAAACTTTTGGAAAAATGAATATTAATGAAATAATGATTTTTATTTTTATTGTTAATATTATTGTTTGTGTATTATTGGTTTTACGAATAATTTTTATGAGTTTGCGAAGATATTTTCTGTATCCGCTATTAATTTTTTGCGTTATCGGCGTTATTACGGTGTATTCATCAGCTCAACGCGTAGCTAAATTAGGGAAAGAGGCAATAGTCGTCTCGGCAGAAGCGGTGGTTAAATTTGAACCACAAGATAGCGCGACAACTCATTATATCATTTATGGAGGGGAGAAAGTTATTCTTATATCGCGAGATAAAAATTGGCACAAGGTTAGACGTCTCGACGGTAAAGTCGGTTGGATAAAGGTACAAGATTTAAAGATAATATAATAAGAGCTACTATACTAACGGCAAATTCGTGGGATAAAGCGAATATATCATTAAAAAATGCCTTAAATCTATCTCTGTTGATGTCACGTTTCCCGAAATAGTCAAGAAAATATAACTTTTTCAAAAAAATTTAAAATTTTTGAAAGAAATCTTCTCTTTTAAACGTCTATATATTAAGAGGGTGTAGATAATGAAGGATGTGGGGATGTGGGATTGATTGGCTAAAAAAAAATTATAAAACTTAAAAAATCGCCTTGTTTTTTTTCTGAGAATATGGTACATATGAATACCTGAAAGCGTTTTCATTAATTCTGGTAATTTTTGGGGAATATATAAACAAATCCAGATTTTAATCCGAAAAAGATGAGTTTTATAACAATATCCGCTTGGCTTAAAGGAAAACCTATAGGAATAATACTGTTTCTATTGTTTTGTATTCTATCCACATCCCGCACTGCCTTTGCAATGTCACCAATAAAAAACTCCAACCCGTCTGCCTACACGACAATAAAGGGGAGGGTAACTGATGCTGAAACAAATCAAGGGGTAGCTGGAGTAAAAATAATAATAAAAAACATAATAGGAAAAATCGAGCGCAGAGGGGTAACTGATGCGCAAGGAAACTACTATATAAAGAAAAAAGCATTTTGGGGAACATACTACGTAATCGCGACAAAAGAAGGGTACCATCGCAGAAAAAAGAAGCGGTCTTTGCATTGGGGCAAAACAGAGGTCGTGAATTTTAAATTAGAACCCATAAAAAAGAACACCCCGCCCTTTGCTGCCAGCGTAAGCCCATATTCCATTACCCTTTATACCGGACAACAGATAACCTTGCGGGCAGTTTATGGAGACAAAGACGGCAGCCAGGACATAGAAGAAGCAAAATGCCTAATAAACACAAACATAACATATTCCAACAGCAGCCTTTTAAAATACGAACCGGCAGCAAATAAACTATATCTGCGCGACGACACTGATACCCAGTGGCTGGGCGGATACATACCAGGCAGTAATAATACTATAGAAAACGGCCAAGTTGTTGTGGATTGCGCGAAAACATCCATTTCAAAATCCCAAACCACAATAGAAATAAGATGGAACATAGCCTTTAAATCCCAATTTAAAGGAACAAAAGACGTCTACGTCTACGTAAAAGACAGCGCCGGCGCCGATTACGGCTGGTCAAGAAGAGGAACGTGGAGGATAAGAGAAAAAACAATCGCTCTGCCAAAAATTAACGCCTATAAAACGTTAACAAATCAGAGAGCCTATTTTATCAGCGGAAGAAAAGAAGCAAATACCTCTGTGTGGATAAATGATAAAGAAATAGTAAAAATCAATAGCCAAAGAAATTGGTCCGCGTATCTTAATGTGAATATAGAAGGAAACAACTCTTTTGAAATTAAATTAAAAGACGGCTATGGCCATGAAAGTTTACCGGTTTCAATAATAATAATTTACGACAAAACCAAACCGCAAGTCACAATTAATCCGGTAACTTCGCCAACAAAAGAAACAACTCAGCAGATAAGCGGAACATACGTTGAAGATAAACTTGACAAGATAACAGTAAACGGTGTTGAAGCCGATATAGACGCGGCAGCGAAAACCTACATCGCGCAGGTTACTTTAAGCGAAGGAACTAACATTATCGAAGTAGTAGCCACTGACCTTGCCGCCAACATAGGGCAGGAATTGGCTGAGATATTAGTAGACGCGGAGGGGCTAGGAACGATACAAATTAATAGCGGGAAAGAATATACTACATCATCTCTGGTTGCCTTAGATCTATTTTCTTCAACCGCGGTCGAAGTTCAATTCTCTAACGACGGCCAAAATTGGTCACAATCTCAAATATACAATAGCGCGATGGAATGGGAGGTGTCACCAGGATATGGAGAAAAAACAGTATATGTTAGATTTATGGACGGGATGGGGAATTGGTCTCAGCCGATATATGACACAATAATTTTTGGAGAGGGATGGGGTAAATGGCCGGTTATGATGAATTCTATGGGGCAGAAATTGGTGGTAGGAGATAGTAATAACGATGGAAATCTTGAAGTAATGTTTATGGGGGAAAACCAATCTGAAATAAACAGTATTTTTGGAGTGACTAAAGATGCCCAAATTGTATGGCAATACCAATATATCATAACAGCCGGAAATTCTTTTAGCCTATCCGATTTAGATGGCGATAAAAAGTCAGAATTGTTTTTTGTTTCACAACTCGATCAGGATTTTTACTGTATAGATATTGATGGGGGGGGAGTACAGTGGCATTATACAATGGAGAATGAGATAAACGCTTCTCCCCAGATAACAGATATAAATAATGACGGCATTAAAGAAGTAATAGTAAGTTCGGCAAAGACATTATATTGTTTCAATGACGCGGGAAAAGTTATCTGGACGTACAACACTGATTCAGATATACAATCTGTATCAAGTATAGCGGATTTAGACGGAGACGGTAATTCAGAAATACTAATAAATTCAGGAGAAGCCGGAATTACTTGTGTAGACAAAGACGGCAGGTTTGTATGGAATTATGAAACAGATTGCTGTGCGGACGTTCCTCCTGTTATAGCGGATATAGATTGCGACGGAATATTTGAAATTTTGATTGGTGCCAGCGACCAGCATCTGTATTGCTTAGATAATAATGGAAAGTTTTTGTGGAAAGATAAGAGCCAGGGCCGGCTTCATTTTACTCCGGCGATAGCGGATTTAGACGAAGACGGAACTCTTGAAATAGTAATAGGCAGTGAAAACAACTATCTTTATTGTTTCAATAAAGATGGAGAAATCAAATGGAAGCATAATTTGGCTTATAATATAGAAAACTCTCCCGTGATCGCCGATTTAGATAATAATGGTGTTCTTGAAATATTATTCGGGTTAAGTGATGGATATTTTTATTGTGTAACCAACAACGGAGAATTGATTTGGAATCATAAAGTAAGTATAAACCATTTTAACGCGAATTTCAATGCCGCGGCAATAGCGGATTTAGATAACGATAATAATTTAGAAGTTTTATTTAGTGTTAAACATATTCCTATAGAAATCGGTGAAGCATTTTGTGAACTTTACTGTTTGAACAAAGACGGCGAAATTTTTGTTCCTGTACAATCGCAAGGAGAGATACCTTCTTTAGGCTGGCCGATGTACCAGCACGATTCACAGCGAACGGGATTATACGACCGCACCCCGCCGACAACGCCGGTTGTAACCGATGAAGGAGAATCTACTGATAGCTTAACGCAGCTTTACGCTTCATGGGCATCACAAGATAGGCAATCCGGCGTTTGTCAATATGAATATAAAATTACCCAAGACAGCATAGATGGAAACGCGGTTAGAGAATGGACGACAACCGGCGGGTTTAATTATGTAACCGCGGGGTTAGATTTAAATGAATGTCAAACTTATTATTTTGGCGTTAAGGCAAGAAACAACACGGGGATGTGGTCAGATACGGGATATTCCGACGGTATCATGGTAACAGTTTTTAGCGTAGATACTGAAACAGAAGGGTATACGGATGAAAGAGAGGTTACATTAGTATTTTGGTCCCAAGACGCCTTTAAAAGAATGGTAAGCGAGGATAGTGATTTTACCGATGCTGATTGGCAAGATTATTCAGAACGGGAGCAATTTACTCTTTCTCAAGGAGAGGGCGAAAAAACTATTTACGTGAAATTTCAAGACGCGGAAGGAAATGAAACGGCGGTTATTTCGAAAGAAATTATTGTAGATACCACGCCGCCGGATATATGGATTATTTCGCCGTTGGCGGAAAGTAAAGTAAGTGGTGGTGAGGAATAAGTAATGTTAAAAAAATTCTTTAAGATTTTTAGTCTAACGGTATTAGCGGTTTTTCTGTTAGCGTATTCAACTATCCAGGCGCAGGATCCTGAAAAAATAATAAGAGCAGCGAGTGTTGATAGTACTTATTATGCAGCTTTTAGTTGTAATCGTTGGATATCTTATTCAGAAAGGAGAGAGGACGCGTGGCAAAACTATATTAATGACGAAGGGGAAAAAGGCGATTCCGGAATAGTTGGGCAACAGGCTGTAGTTGATTTAACCACTGCTTCGGGCGCACTGTATCTTTTTGGTTATGAGTACACCAAGCGTTATTATTTAGGAATAGATATCACTAAATATCGGGCACGGCTGGATATTCATTTTGTGCGGGTGAATGCAAAATGGGCGTGGCCGTGGCCAGCGGAATATAGACCACAGTCGTTTCGTATTGTCGCGGAAGGTGTTGGCAGTGTGGAAGTAGGAGAAACAGAAGAAAGTGGTTCTGCTACTATTCCTTTGAGTTTAGATTCTAATCAGATAGATATAAAATATATAACTGATACCTATAGGAAGAAAAATCCTATTCCGGAAGTTTGTCCTGAAGGTAATGTCAGGTACTTTTATGATGAGAGAGTTGGGTTAAATACAAGAATACTATTATATCCTTTAGAGGAAGGAGAGCGGCCGACAGCTAATATTCTTTCTATCAAGCCTAATCCCGCAACAAGTAATCGTGATGTTAGCTTTCAAGGATCCGGTACAGATTCAAATGGTACAATTGTAGCCTATAGTTGGCGTTCTTCAATTGAGGACAAACAATTAAGCAAGCAGGCTTCATTTACAACTTCTAGTCTTTCTGTAGGAACGCATACGATATCTTTTAAGGTAAAAGATAACGATAGTTTATGGTCTGATGAAGTGACGAAAGAATTAACTATTTCTCCGCAAGACACTACTTCTAATAAGAACCAAGGTAAACATCCACAAGATGACTTGAATGACGCAGCCGAACCGGTTAACATTGTTACCGGAAACATGTACACAACAACCCAGGATTTATTTATCCCCTCAAGAGGCATACCTTTTGACTTCAACCGTACATATAACAGCCATAAAAACTATGTCGGTCCTATAGGATATGGATGGACGCACAGCTATAACATTCTTTTAGAAGACTTAGAAACAGAAGTGAAAATAATGATGGGCGACGGCAGAGGAATCTATTTCACTAAAGAAACTGACAATACATTTACTGCGCCGGCAGGTGAACATTCCACGCTAACAAAAGACGGCAGCGCCTTTATATGGGAACTAAAACAAGGCATTGTCTATCGATTTAACGAAGCGGGAAAACTGCTTTCCATAAAAGACCGTAACAACAACCAAATCACGTTAGAGTATAATGGCGATAATTTATTAGAAAAAGTATATGACACCGCGGGCAGAGAAATCACCTTTTCATACAACACAGATAACCGTCTGACTGAAATCACAGATTTTGCCGGCCGCGGTGTAATATACGCTTACGATAACGAAGGCAACCTTACCAGCGTAACCGACCCGCGGGGAAAAACTACCGCCTATGAGTATAACGCCGACCATAACATTACAAAAGTCACCGATCCTAACAGCGATTCTCTGTATTATGAATATGATAATGAAGATAGATGCGTATTAAACTATTATGACAACGACACATTAAAAGTAGGCCTCGCGTATGACCCGGACAATAAAAAAACGACAATAACCGATTCTATAGGTAATCAAACCATAAGAACGTATAACGATGACGGATTAGTTATACAAGAACAAGATTGTCAAGGCACCAGCACATACTACACTTGGGACACAGATTACAACCGTACTTCAGCTAAAGATAAAAACGAAAACCTTACCCAAATGGCCTATGACGAGAAAGGCAACCTTACATCCGTAACTGACCCTGAGGGTAACATATCCAACTACGAATACGAATCTCAATACAGCTTTATATCAAAACAAATTGACGCTTTAGGTAATGAAACAACATATACTTACGATGAAAAAGGAAACTTAACACAAATAACTAACGCTTTAGGCGATACAACGAGCTATCAATACGATGACTACGGGCAAGTTACTTCTGTGACAGACGTCAGAGGAAATACAACAACCTCAGAATATGATGCCCAAGGTAACCTTATAAGTATAAACGATGCCTTAAACAATACAACCTCTTACGGATACGACGCACGAGGCAATCAAACATCTATCATCGACGCCAAAGGTAATACCACAAACTACACCTACGATGCCGGTAACAACGTAACAAAAGCAACTTATTCTGACGCGACATTTTTCCAAATCAGTTACGATGCCGCGGGCAACCGCTCAAGCGTAACCGACCCCAATAACAACACAACAACTTTTGAATATACAATTACGAAAAAACTAACAAAAACAACCGACGCTTTAAGCCGAGTAACCCAATACGAATACGACACCGAAGAAAACCTAATAAAAGTAACTGACCCTGCGGGGAATGTTACCGAATACAAATACGACGCCTTAAATCGTCTCATCGAAGAAATTAACCCGATAGGAAAAACAAAAACCTTTACCTACGATAAAGCGGGCAACAAAACATCAGTAACAGATAGTAGAGGGCATACAACTAATTATGAGTATGATACGCTGAATCGCCTGACAAAAATAATTTATCCTGACGCTTCATCAATAGAATACACCTATGATGCCTTAGGAAGAAAAACATCTGTAACCGGGAAAGAAGGAATAACGCAGTACATCTACGATGCCCTGGGCAGGATTATAGAAGAAGACGGCCCTTTTGATAACGACACAATAACCTACGAATATGATAAAGTCGGCAACCGCGTAAAAATGATTGACCAGGACGCGGGGGGTACCCAGTATCAATACGATAAACTTAACCGGCTTATTTCTTTAACAGACCCACAAGATAAGACAACGAGCTACACCTACGATGAAACAAGCAGCCTAACAAACACAATCTATCCTAACGGAATAAAAACCGATTATACTTTTGACAACATGAGCCGGGTAACGTCGCTAATAAACAAAACGCCTTCAGAAAGCATTATCTCAAGTTACGAATACAGCTATGACGCGGCAGGCAGAAGAACAAAAGCAGTATTAGCCGACGGCGAAATAACATACAGCTACGACAACGCAAACCAATTAACGGGAGAAAATAAAACCGGAAGCCACAGCGCCTATGCAATCAGCTATAATTACGACGTAGCCGGCAACCGTACACAAATGATAAAAGACGATGTAACCCATAACTACACCTACAACGCCTTTAACCAACTGATTACACAAACAAACTCAAATTACAGTGGAGGAAACAAAGTCACAGTGCAAGGAGAGGCCAGCGACGCCAACATCGATAAAGTTTATGTCAATAATGTAGAAGCAAGTATAGCGGAAGGACTATTCACAGCAAAAGTACCGTTAATCGCGGGAGAAAACACAATAACCGCCCAAGTATATGACAAAGCGGGAAATGTTTCTACGCGAGATCTACAGCTAACGCTTGACGATACAGCGGAAACAACTTATACCTATGACAACAACGGCAACCAAATCCAAAAATCCTACCGAGGAGAACAGACCCTATATGAATATGATGACGACAACATGCTTACAAATGTGTTGTATCCAGACAACTCATCAACAGAATACACATATGATTCTTTAGGAAGACGACTAAACACTAACCACCAACAACTAAACACAAACTACCATTACGATGGAAATACAGTCATAATCGAACGCGGCCAAGAAGGAAACACCACAGCCGCCTACACAAGAGGCCTATCATTAGGCGGAGGAATAGGCTCAATAATCTCAAAGAAAGAAGGCGAAAATCTGTATTATTATCTATACGACGGCCAAGGCAACGTAACTCATTTGACTGATGAAGACGGTACAGTTATAATGAACTATGAGTACGACGCATTTGGCAACATAGTGTATGAGAGTGGTTCTTTGGAAAACAGTTACCAGTACCAGACCAAGGAATACAACGAGCAAAGTGGCCTAGTATTTTTCGGGGCAAGGTACTACGACCCAAGCATAGGCAGATTCACCACGCCGGATCCGTTGGGTATGGTTGATGGGCCTAATCGGTATGTATATCTCAATAGCAATCCTATTGGGTTTATTGATCCTTGGGGGTTGTGTGGCTCGAAAAGTGGTGGTGGCGGGAGTTGGGAAGTCGAAAATAAACCCTATTGGCCTAAATGGATAGAAATATTTATTCCGGGGTATGAAAATTATGGCGGACCAATACGTACAGATCCAACATTTAGAATAGAACCGAGTGATAGTATGGATTCTTTGTTTAGAGAACATGATATTTTTTGGGCAAAAGGGCGGGGACGCGCGGCGGATCAAAAATTATTAAGAGAATTATACCGTCTTCCTTCTGATTCTAGGAAATGGGAAAAACCAGCAAAAAATCCTATGAGGGCAAACTTTTATAGACAAACTATTGTGGAACCATATTTTTGGTGGGTAAATAAAGTGCGAAGTAAATAACAGGAGAAGAATAATGCCTAAAAAGCGATCTCTAGATAGAATAATTATTAATCTGTTTGTTGTAAGTTTTTTTGTATATTTAATTTTTGGGTTTAGATATTTCGCAGGTTTTCAATTTGCACCATTATTTATTAAGGTTGTGTTTATTAGTACATTTTTAATTATTTGTTTATGTTTATTATATTTTATCGCTAGATTTTTTATATACATTGTAAATTTAATTAAATTGTTGATTAATAAAGTACAAAGGTAGATGATTATAGGTAGGTAAACTCGTATCGTAACTGTGCGTTACCAAATTATGGTCGCATCTGTTCCCAAATTAAATATGTATAGAATTGAGGGGTGAGAAGGGGTGATTTCCAAATTATTGAAAAAAATGGAGAAACAAATAATTTATCCCACAGATTCTCACACTATCGTCGTAAAATAATAAATTATTTCATTTTGACTAAAAAATAAACCAAGTTATCAAAGAGCAATATTCTCACACTATGATCAGGAAATTTTTTCAATGTTAAATTCCGGCTATTATTTCCATACTATAATCATA
>JAHISK010000079.1 GCA_018818105.1 Candidatus Omnitrophota bacterium
ATGTCAGATGTCAGATGTCAGATGTCAGATGTCAGATGTCAGATGTCAGATGTCAGATGTCAGATAATTTTAAAGGAAATTTTAGATTTGTCAATCGCTTTATTCCTCTTCAGGAATAATTCGGGCAATAGTAACTAACTTATCACCTTTATCTAAATTGATGATTTTTACGCCTTGCGTCGATCTGCCGGAAACACGGATATCCTTAATTTTAGTTCGAATCAACACCCCTTTCTGAGTAATACACATTATTTCATCATTACCGCGGACTAAACTAACACCTTTAACATCCCCTAATTTTGCAGACAACTTAATATTGATAATCCCTTTGCCGCCCCTAGCTTGCGTACGGTACTCATTAACTCTTGTTCTCTTAGCAAACCCGTTTTCCGTCGCAGTCATCAAACATAAATCTTCCATTTTAATCGCCTCGCGAATTAAAGCCATGCCTAAAACATTGTCCCCTTTCGACAACCTTATTCCTCTAACCCCCTGGGAAGTTCTTCCTGTGGACCGAATAGCTGTAACTTTAAATTTTACTGAAGCTCCTTTCTGTGTCGCTAAAATTGCCACGTTATCTTCCTCGCACACAGCCGCTCCTATAAGCTGGTCATCTTTCGTTAAACTAATTGCTGCTATTCCGCTTCTTCGCACGCTAGAAAATAAATCCAGCGACGTTCTTTTAACCATTCCTTTTTGCGTTGTCATAAAAACAAACTTATCCTTATCAAACTCTTTTATAGATAACACCGTAGTAATATCTTCTTTTCCTGTTAAGTTTAATAAATTAATAATGGCTCTCCCTTTTGACGTCCGCAACCCCACGGGAACTTCGTAAGTTTTTAAAGGATACACTTTCCCTGACTCAGTAAAAATCAATAAAGTATCCTTACTAGAGGAGATAAACAGATGACGAATAAAATCTTGATCTCCGGTGGCCGCGGCTGTTACTCCTCTGCCTCCCCTGCGCTGCTGTCTATAACTGGTAATTGGCAATCTTTTTATATACCCGGAACCACTTATAGTAATAGCCATATCTTCTTCCACAATTAAATCTTCTATTTCTATTTCTTCTTTTTGCGCGACAATCTCTGTCCGGCGAGGATCAGCAAACTTTTTCTTTAACTCATCTAATTCATCTTTAATCATTTGCTCCTGTTTTTGATTGGACAAAAGAATACTGTTGTAGTACTCAATTTTTTTAAGCACCTCTAAATATTCGTCTTCTATTTTTTTAATTTCCAACGCGCACAACCTCTGCAGCTGCATTTCTAAAATACTTTGCGCCTGTATTTCCGTTAAGGAAAACTTATTTATTAATCCTAACTTTGCTTCTTGGGTCGTTTTTGATTTTCTAATTATTTTGATAACTTCCTCTAAAAACTTCAACGCGATTTTCAGTCCTTCTAGAATATGCGCGCGATATTGAGCTTTTTTCAATTCAAACTTTGTTCTTCGGACAATAATTTCTTTACGAAAAGTTATATGCTGAGTTAAAAACTCTTTTAAATTAATAATTTTCGGCTGTTGATTAACCAAGGCTAACGCAATAACTCCAAAAGTTGTTTCTAAATTTGAATGTTTATATAAATTGTTAAGAACAATCTCCGGATGCGCTTCCTTTTTTAACTCAATAACAATTCTTATCCCGTCTTTATCCGACTCATCGCGAAGATCACTAATCCCTTCAATTTTCTTATCATTAACTAATGCCGCAATTGCTTCAATTAAATTTGCTTTATTCAGCTGATAAGGAATCTCGTTAATAATTATTTGCGCTTTTGTTTTACCTCGTTCAATAATCGCTTTTGCCCGAACAGTCAGTTTCCCCCTTCCTTCCTGATACGCTCTATAAATTTCACTTTTACCGCAAATTATTCCGCCCGTAGGGAAATCCGGACCTTTAATAATTTTATGTAATTCTTTAATCTGCGCCGTCGGATTATCTAAAAGATATTTTATTCCGTCACAAACTTCCCCTAAATTATGCGGAGGAATATTTGTCGCCATCCCAACCGCAATTCCGCTAGACCCATTAATTAAAAGATTAGGAACAACCGAAGGCAGTACTTCTGGTTCCGTTAATGAATTATCAAAATTAGGCAAAAACTTAACCGTATCTTTTTCTATATCCTGCAAAATATAATCGCTTAATGCGCTCATTCTTGCTTCGGTATA
Organism: Candidatus Omnitrophota bacterium; assembly: GCA_018818105.1. Lineage (GTDB taxonomy): Bacteria > Omnitrophota > Gorgyraeia > Duberdicusellales > 4484-171 > JAHISK01. The sequence goes on from JAHISK010000079.1 coordinate 2,179, forward strand.
TCTCATGGCTGCCGGGGGGTCTCCATCAATCGACCCGAAATTTCCTTGAGGATGAATAAGCGGATACCGCAAAGAAAAACTCTGCCCCATTCTTACTAACGAATAATATAACGCCGCGTCTCCGTGAGGATGATACTTACCTAAACATTCACCCGTAATTCTAGCGCACTTTTTATGCGGCTGATTATGTCTTAATTTTAATTCATGCATCGCGAAAAGAATTCTGCGATGAACCGGTTTTAATCCATCACGAATATCCGGCAATGCCCTTCCTACGATTACACTCATCGCATAAGAAAGATAAGACTCCTGAATCTCCTCTTCCAAACACTTTGACACAATTCTTTCCGGTAACCGCGATTCTGTCATCTTTCTCCTCTTCTATACCTTTTTATTTCTGTCTTGCAATTTTGCCTTTTGACTTTCTTTACTCTATATATCTAAATTTTTAACTTCGTGCGCGTGCGCCTGAATAAATTCTTTCCTTGGTTCCGGCTTATCCCCCATTAATAACGTAAATATCCTGTCTACCTCAACCGCATCTTCTATCGTGACTTTCACTAACGTCCTTTTTTCCGGCGCCATAGTGCTATCCCATAACTGTTCGGGATTCATTTCTCCCAAACCTTTATACCTTTGAATATTCATTCCTTTAGTTGCTTCCTCTCTTACTTGAGCTAAAACAAACTTTAAACTTTTAACTTCTTTTTTTTCTCCCGTATCTTCATTAGTTAACATATATCCCGCTTTTTCTACCGGCAGATAATCCATTAACGATGTTCCTAATTTTCGTAAAACAGCTTCTATCTCCTGAACACGGTAAGATTCGAAAAGTTCCACGCGATGGAATTCATCCACATCTTCATATAAAGACAATTCTTCATCTTTAGAAACAAAAATAATTTTATTCTGAAAATTGATCTTATACAACGGGAATTTTAGTTTTTTAAAATCTGCCGCGGTAAGATACTCTTTTATCTCTATCCCTTTTTTTCCTAAAGAAACCACTAATTTCTCAAACTCAATAAGATGTTCAATTATTTTTTCTAAATCTTTTTGCGTAAAATTAGTCTCTTTCTTTTTTTCCGACTTAGATAATTTTAAAGTTTTTGTCCCTACTTGTAAAACCATCCCCGTCATCTCTTTCTCTGTATGAATATATTCTTCTAAATTCTTACGTTTTATTCTGTATAAAGGCGGCTGAGCGATATACATATATCCCTGCTCAATTAACTGCGGCATCTGCCGATAAAAAAAAGTTAACAGCAATGTCCGAATATGAGACCCGTCAACATCAGCATCCGACATAATAATTATTTTATGATACCTTAACTTCTCTAACTTCAAATCTTCGCCAACCCCCGTACCTAATGCGGAAATGATAGTTTTAACTTCCTCGTTATTTAATACCTTATCTAACCGAGCCTTTTCTACATTTATTATTTTCCCTTTAATAGGCAAAATTGCCTGATATCTTCTATCTCGGGCTTGTTTGGCCGAGCCACCGGCAGATTCTCCTTCAACAATAAACATCTCACTAACTGTAGGGTCTTTTTCTGAACAATCAGATAATTTCCCGGGAAGACTAGATGAATCTAAAACTCCTTTTCTTCGAGTAAGGTCTCTCGCTTTTCTTGCCGCATCTCTTGCCCTTGCCGCCATCAATGTTTTCTCAATAATTTTTTTTATAACCGCCGGATTCTCTTCAAAAAAAGTATTGAGCTCTTCAAAAACGACTGAAGACGTTAACCCATCAACTTCGGAATTTCCTAATTTTGTTTTTGTCTGTCCTTCAAATTGAGGGTTAGACACTTTCACGCTAATTACCGCGCAAACACCCTCTCTGGCATCATCTCCTGAAATCGCAGGAAGATTTTTTAGTAAATTTTTAGACCGAGCATACTGATTAATTGATCTAGTTAAAGCGGTTTTAAACCCAGTTAAATGTGTTCCCCCTTCAATTGTATTAATATTATTCGCAAATGAAAAAATGTTTTCTTTATACCCATCATTATATTGAACCGCGCCTTCAATTAAAATCTCTTCTTTTTCTTTAGCAAAACTAATTATTTTATGAAACGTGTTTTTGTTTCCATTTAAATACTCAACAAAAGAAACTAACCCTCCCTTAAATTTAAAAGTTACTTTTTTATCTTTTTCTATATCTTCTAAGTCAATCTCTAAATTTTTATTTAAAAAAGCAAGTTCTCTTAATCTTTGAGACAATACGTCAAAAGAAAATATTGTTTCTTGAAAAATAGTATTATCCGGTTTAAACGTAATTTTTGTTCCCGTTGTCTTTGCTTTCCCAGTAACCTTTAATTGGGTTACAGGAAATCCTTTTTCATACCGTTGATGATGAATTTTGCCTTCTCTTTTAACATCAACTTCTAGCCATTGACTTAAAGCATTAACAACGCTAACACCAACACCATGTAGCCCTCCAGAAACTTTATACGCGCGATGATCAAATTTCCCCCCCGCATGGAGAGTAGTTAAAACTACTTCTACCGCTGGTTTTTTTTCTGTTTTATGAATATCAACAGGAATACCTCGACCATTATCTTCAACAGAAACACTCCCGTCGACATTCATACTTATACTTATTTTATTGCAAAAACCTCCCCCAGCTTCATCCACAGAATTATCAACAACTTCATAAACTAAATGATGCAACCCTCGTACAGAAATATCTCCAATATACATTGCCGGCCTTTTTCTTACAGCCTCAATGCCCCCTAGAATTTGAATTGTTGTCGCGTCGTACTTTTGGATTTTATTGGTATCTTCCATAATTACTCTATTGTTATCTGAATGTCTCCTATTTTAGGAACTTCTTTTTTTATTGCTTCTAATAGCTGTTTCTTTTTTAAACTTACTTCATATTTAACGCTTGAGGAATCAACATAAATAATAACTTGTTCTTTCTCTATCCCGCGCACACATATTCTTTTTTTTATATTCTCTCCCAATTCTCGTTCAATAATTTTCTGGATACTCTCTTTGTCTTTTATTTTCGTTTCGGTTTCTTTAAAAAAAGTATTTAGGATATCCTTTATATGTGTTGCCATAAAAAGGCTATATGTTCATAGGAAGAACTAAATATATATAGTTCTCTTTTCTTAATACTGCCGGTTTATCCGCTCCAGAAAACTCAAAAGAAACATCTTCATCCTCTAGATTTTTTAAAACATCTATCAAATATTGCGGATTAAACCCCGTTTCTATTGCCTGCCCATCATATTTAGAAAACACCTCTTCTTTTACCTCCCCCAACTGCGGAGTTATCTTTGATATAACAGTATTTTCTTTTTTTAAATTAACCTTTACTCCCTGATAATCCGGCGTAGACAATAAATCAGATCTTTTTAAAGCGTGCATTAAATCCTGCCGCCCAATCACCAGTTTATTCTTACTTTCTTTTGGAATATACTGAGAATAATCGGGAAACTCTCCTTCGATAGGACGAGCAAAAAAAACTGCATCATTAAAATCAAATCCTACTTTATTCTCTTCAATGGACAGAAAAATTTCCTCTCTTCTTTCTTTTAAAAGATTATATAGCTCTGCTGCCGCTTTTATTGGTAAAATAAATGAAATTTTTTTCTTTATATCCGGCTGAGTTGCTGGTAATCGACGTTCAATAAAAGACATTCTCCGACCATCCGTAGATACCATTCTTAGTGTGTTCTCGAAAACTTCAAACAAAATACCCCCTAACACATACTTAGTCTCTTCCTGACCAACACAAAAAGAAGTCAGTTTTATCATTTCCTCTAATTCTTCAGGGTTTAGTTTAATTAAGGATGCCTTTTTTTCTTCTTCTATTTTTGGAAAATCATCTTCGTTTAAGATATTCACTTTAAACTCAATCTTTTCACATTTTATTAAGAGGATATTCTTGCGCGTTTCCACAGTAATTTGTTTAAGAGGTAATTCTCTAACTATCGAAAGAATTCGTTTCATTGGGATAGCAACAGACCCTTCTTCTAATATAAGCGCTTCCTGAAATGCTATAATGGTTGTATCTAAATCCGTTGTTGTGAATTTGAGTTTATTTTTTTCGGTACAAATACGAACACTATTCAATATAGGGAAATTTTGTTTTGTTGTTGTTGGACCATTAACTTTTTGGAGAGTGTCTAAAAGCTCTTCTTTATTAATTGTAAATTTCATAGTAATAGTAGTAGTAATGCCTGTGTATTCTGTGATTAGATGTAATTGTACCAAAAAATAAGGGAACAAACCAGTATTTTATTCACAGTTTTTTCTTTATAAGTTTTTAATATCCTGTGTAAGGCTGTGAATGATCTTTTTTAGCTTTTCGTTCTTACATAATTCAGCTTTTGTTTTTTTGTGAGCGTAAAGAATAGTTGTGTGGTGTTTTGCTCCAAACACTCCAGCAATTTCGGGTAAAGAAAATTCTGTCAGCTCTCTTACTAAATACATTGCAGCTTGTCGAGGGACGACCAAAGTTTTGTTTCTTTTACCTTTTTTTATATCCTCTTTAGAAACATTGAAAAAATCAGCAACCTTTTCAATAATAATAGCAGGCGTTACTCGTTTATTAATTTCTTTTACCATGTCTTTTAATATATCTTGTGCTAACTCGACATCGATTGGCTTACGTTCTATAAGTGAATAAGCGATTATTCGTACTAACGCTCCTTCTAATTCCCTAATATTAGTTGAAATATTCTTCGCGATGAAAAAAATAACTTCCTCATCCATTTTAATAGGATCTTTTTCAAGTTTTTTTTTCAAAATAGCAACTCTGGTTTCGAAATCAGGGATTTGAATATCAACAACCAATCCCCAACTAAACCGAGATATCAACCTCTCTTCCAGCCGCGGTATTTCCTTTGGAGGTCTATCTGAAGACATAATTATCTGTTTATGATAATCATATAATGTGTTAAACGTGTGGAAAAATTCTTCCTGGGCGGCTTCTTTTCCCGCGAGAAATTGTATATCATCAATAAGGATAGCGTCTATCTGTCTATATTTTTGGCGGAATTTTTCTGTTGTTCGGTGTTGTATTGAAAAGATAAGTTCATTAGTAAATTTTTCTGAAGAAGTGTACTTCACTTTAGCGTGCGGATTTTTTGAAAGAATATGATGAGCAATTGCTTGCATAAGATGAGTTTTTCCTAACCCTACTCCTCCATAAATAAACATTGGGTTATATGTTTTCCCTGGCGCTTGAGATATAGCTAAAGACGCGGCATGCGCCATTCTGTTTGAAGCCCCAACAATAAAATTATCAAAGTTAAATCTAGGATTTAGGCGTAACGAATCTAACGGTTCTTCTTGAAAATTCTTTTCAATTGTTTTTAATATTTTATTTGTCTTTTTTTTAAGGAGGGTGGAATTAACAGAAAAAGAAACAGCCAAATCTTTTTGAGAAACTTCTCTTAAGACTTGTTTTATTTGAGCTAAATAGTTTGTTTCAACCCAGTTTTTAAAAAAACCATCGGGGGCTTCTAAAACAAAAGCGTTGCCAGGGGTTTCTTTAAACTGTAATGGAGCGATCCATGTATCGAAAGAGATTTCACCCAAAGTCTTTTTTAGTTTTTCTCTACAAATTTGCCAAAAATTGTCCATAAATAAAGGATAAATTCACAAATTTCACAAGTTATTCACATTTCTTAACGCAGTGGAAAAGAAGCAAAACTAATTATACCTTACTAAAAAGTATTTGCAAAGAATTTCTATATGGTTGATAAAGAAGATTTCTAATTTATCATGAGTATAAAAACATATTAGCGAAACGGCTTAATATTTGGACGATTTAAAAATGTATCTTTTCTTTAAAAGTACTATAAATATGGGCGTTTTGAGGTGCATCTATCTAGGAAGTTATTATATATATATTTTATTGTTGACAGTCATGTGAGATATGTTAAAATTTTCTTCTCATGAAAAAGAATTTTAAAACACCAACAAAGTTAAAGGGAAAGCGAAAGCACGGATTTAGAACTCGGACAGCGTCCGCGGGGGGACTAAAAGTCCTAAAAAGACGAAGAGATAAAGGTAGAGCTAAAATCTGCATATGAGGGAAATAGCCCTTTTTTTGATTAAAATATACAGAAAAGTAGCGATTTTTCGTTTTTCACGCTGTTGTTATGTTCCCACCTGTTCTGAGTACGCGCAAGAAGCGTTTTCGCGATATCCCTTTTTTAAAGCATCAAAATTGGTGCTTTTTCGTATCGCGCGATGTAATCCTTTAGTAAAAGGCGGGTTTGATCCGGTAGAATAATGAAAGAAAAAAGAATTTTATACGCCCTTATTATAAGTTTTTTGTTTTTATTTGGATATTCGGCAATAATATCTAAGTTTTTTCCTAAGTTACAGACTACTACTTCCTCCATTGTTCCCGATCAAAAAATAGAAGAGCAGAATCAGTATAAGGAAAGAATGTTTACAGAAGAAGCTATTGGAAAGGAAAAAACGGTTCCTTTACTTAATGGCGACGTTGGTGAATTTATTGCAACCATCTCTCCCACAGGTGGTTATATAACTAAATTGCAACTCCAAAAATATCAAGAAGATCTTTTATATGAGAATATCGGGTTTATTCCAGAAGATAAGGATAAACAATTTGAAGTAGATATTAGAGAAGATAGAATTATATTTAGTGGTCCAGACCGAGAAGTTAAAGAATATATTATTCAAGGATATAATATTACAATAAAAACCGCTACCAAAACTGCGGGGTCTATGGTTTTATTTTCTAACACTGTGATTCCCAACATGATAGAGCAACGATATCAGCAGTTTTTTTATTCTCAAAATGGCGAGTTAATAAGGACATCGTTAAAAAAGGTTAAAAAAAGCGGCAGTAACAACCTAGACTTTATTGGGGCGAGAGATCGATATTTTTGTGCCGCGGTAGTTAATGGAGTAAATGAACAAATAGACTGGTTTAATGAGGAACAAAAAATATACATAATAGCAGCAGCGACTCCATCTGAGGTAAACTTATATATCGGACCTCAGATTAAACAGGAGTTACAACCTTTTGGCTTAGAGGGAGTTGTTCACTATGGCTTTTTTCATGGGGTCGGTATAGTTTTAATGAAACTCCTCTATTTCTTCCATTGTTTAACAAAAAGTTGGGGTTTAAGCGTTATTCTATTGGCCGCGAGTGTTTATTGTTTGCTGTTCCCTTTCACTATGAAAAGCACAAAGGCAATGAAAAGAATGCAGGAGTTACAGCCAGAAATTGAAGCATTGAAACAAAAATATAAAGATAATCCTCAAAAGATGAATAAAGAAACGATGAAGATGTATAAAGATTATAAAATAAATCCGTTAGGCGGATGTCTTCCTCTCGTTTTCCAGTTTCCTGTGTTTATCGCCTTATATCAAGTTTTATTAAGAAGTATAGAATTAAAGGGAGAGTCTTTTCTTTGGATTAAGGATTTATCTTTGCCGGATAGAGCATTTACTTTGCCTTTCACTGTCCCTTTTTTAGGGAACTATATAAATATTTTGCCTATTTGTATAATCATTATTAGTTTATTTCAGCAAAAATTTACGACCTCATCCTCTTCTTCTAGTGATCAAAAGAAAATGGGATTATTTTTTGCTGTATTTATAGGGGTTATTTTTTATAAGTTTCCCGCTTGTCTTGTCCTCTATTGGTTTGTTCAAAATGCAGCAACTCTTTTATATCAAATGCGCTTAGCCAAGAAATAGCGTTTTCACGTGAAAACGCGCCTTCCAAATAGTTAAAATAATTGTTATTAGAAACTTTTAAAAAAGATTAAGCGTTTCCACGTGAAAATGATACAGGGGAAGACCATATCAATCCATATCACGTTTTCACGTGAAAATCTTAGTATCAAACGAAAAAACAATAAAATTTTGGCAGCGGTTTATAATGGCGCTGTTGCAAAATAGCACCAACGCTTGATTTTAGAGATTAAAGATTGATTACATCGATGTTTTGTGTTTTTCGTTTTCACGTGAAAACGATGGTTTAGTTTTAGTATTGTTTCAGTCAGCAAAAATTAATAAACAGAAAATTAAACCGGTTAAAGAATTACAATTATTCAAATGAAGGGTTGTATTAAATAACCGCATGTTCAAAAACCAGGCAAAATATATTTGGAGAATATGATAAAAATGTCGTAAGGACAGGGCTTGCCCTGTCCCTACAATATCTCAAATTATTCGGTCATTCAACTTAAAATAAAGAGGCAAATGTTATTTAATATTGTTTATCGTTTTCACGTGAAAACGGTGAATGATGGCGCTGTTGCGAAATACCCCAAAAGTGTCATCCCCGCAAAAGCGGGGATCCAAAACATTAATGGAATCAATGGATTCTGGATTCCCGCTTTCGCGGGAATGACAGAAAACGTTATTTTGCAACAGTGCCATGATATTCCGTGCCAGACATATTTGCATTTGTTGTAATCGAAATAAAAGGCTCTTTCTTATAAAGGTTGAATAAAGAGATAACAAAAATAGTTCTTTTATTTCGCATATGAGTCCTAAAACCGTATTGGCAATTAAGAAGCGTAATAAGAAAGAACCTAAAAGAAATTTTCGTCAGCTCTTTACAATGCAAAGGGTTATATATGTTATCGCAACTTATTTAAGAAAGAGCCAAATAAAAGCAGAAAAAATTAAATATTTCTTGCAAGTATCATCCCGAAGTATTAAAATAAATTAGATTTTCACATGAAAACGATTGCTTTAATATACAAGGAAAGATTTTCACGTGAAAACGCAGGTTTTCTATATTTCATATAGGATTTATTTTGTAGGAGTCGACTCGTTAAAATAAGTAATTCATGGGACGTATAATAGGAGTATGTAATCAAAAAGGTGGAACTGGGAAAACAACAACAGCGATTAATGTTAGCTCTTTCTTAGGTATAGGTAATAAAAAAACTCTTCTCATAGATATGGACCCGCAAGGAAATGCGACATCAGGAGTAGGGGTTGACAGTGAAGGGAAAAATTCTATTTATGAAGTTTTAATGAAAAATGTTTCATTAGAAGAAAGTATTTATTCTACGCAATGGCCGCAGCTATCAATTATTCCTTCCAACATTTCTCTTACCGGGGGAGAAATAGAATTGGTTAATACTGACGGAAGAGAACTAAGATTAAAAGAAGAGTTAAGTGAAATAAAAAATGAATTTGATTATATCATTATTGACGCGCCACCATCGCTAGGTTTGTTAACGGTAAATGTTTTAGGTGCGGCTGATAGTTTAATTATTCCTATTCAGTGTGAGTATTATGCTTTGGAAGGTGTTTCTAAATTAGCTCATACCATCGAATTAATAAAGGATAGGTTGAACGCTTATTTAGAAATAGAAGGAGTGCTACTTACTATGGCAGATTTTAGGACTCGGCTGACGTTACAGGTAGTAGAAGAGGTTAGGCGTTTTTTTAAAGAAAAGACTTTTAATACGATTATTCCTCGTAACGTGAAGCTTGCCGAGGCTCCCAGTTTTGGGAAACCTATACATTTTTATGATGCCGCGTGCGTGGGCTCGAAGGCGTATCTTTCTCTTACAGAAGAAGTTATGAAGGAAAGGATAAGTACGGAAACCGCGAAGGTTCTTGATAAAGGGGATCAAGATCCACTAGTATTAGCACAAAAAGTAAGTATGGAGGCAGGTGAGTAATGGAGAGAAAAGTGTTAGGAAAGGGATTGGACGCGCTTATTCCTAAGAAAACAGTTGCTGTTGAATCAGAGAACGAGAAAGAGATTATGTGTTTACCTTTGGATATGATTAAGTCAGGAAAATACCAGCCTAGACGCGAAATAGGAGGCAACGAATTAGATTGCTTGGCTCAATCAATTAAAGAAAAAGGATTTATTCAACCCATAGTTGTGAGGAAAATTGAGGCTGGTCAGTATGAAATTGTGGCTGGCGGACGCAGATTCGAAGCTGCTAAGGCATTGAGACTCAAAGAGATACCTGTAATGGTGAAGAGTTTGGATGATTGTGACACTCTTATTGTAGCTATTGTTGAAAATTTACAGAGAAAAGAATTAAACCCCATAGAAGAAGCAGATTCTTTTAAACGCTTGATGTGGGAATTTGAGTTTAGCTTGGAAGATATTGCTAAGTTTGTTGGCAAGGATAAAACTACAGTCGCTAATACGTTGAGATTATTGCGCTTGCCGGAAGAAATCAAAGAAGCCGTGAGAAAGGGGGTTCTTACGCGTAGTCAGGCAAGAACTATTTTAGGGGCAGAGAAAAAAGAAGATCAGGAAAATCTTTTCCAAATGATTTTGAAAAAAGGCCTTTCTGTTAGAGAAATAGAACATAGCGTTAAGAAGATTTCCGTGAAAAAAAAGAAAAGCATGGATCCTTTTGTTATTGAAGTGGAAGAAAAACTGCAAAAGTTTCTAGGAACAAAAGTAAGGGTGTTTAATAGAAAGAAGAATAAGGGGAAAGTCGTTGTTGAATATTATAGTTTAGAAGATTTAGAGCGTATTGTTGATAGATTAGCGTAATAAATTAAACATAGGGGGGTAACAGATGAAAAATGAAGCAACGTTAGTTATTATTAAGCCGGATGGATTAAAAAAGTCTCTTACAGGAAATATTTTAAGTCGGTTATCCGAAACAAAATTGAAAATTATTGGCGCGAAAGTAATTCAAGTAAATCAAGACTTAGCGCGAGCACATTACCATCATTTAAAAGAGCAGCCGTTTTTTTTAGAATTAATTAAATATATTAGCGGAGAATTACACGGAGAAAATCGGGTAATGGCGTTAATTTATTGGGGGACTAATGCCATAGGTAAGGTTCGAGAAATTGCTGGCGCCACGAATCCGGAGGAGGCAGACCCTGTAAGTATAAGAGGCGCGTATGGCCGAATTTTAACCACGGGGTTATTTGAAAATGTAATTCACGCTTCCAGCAGCGATGATGAAGCAGAACGCGAAATAAAACTTTGGTTTGATCCTGAAGAGATCGTGGTGGACCTATATCCGGCGCGGGAGGGTGAAATGACGAAAGGAAATAAGAGGTGTTGGAAATGAAATCAATGACAGCGTATGCTTATGTTCATAAAAAGAAAAAAGATCAAATTGTGCAGGTGATTTTTCGGTCGCTCAATTTTAAATACTTAGATGTTAATGTTCACAATTTGCCGTTGGAGAAGATTCTCTTGGAAGAAAAAATTAAAAGGGAAATAAAAAAGAAAATACGCCGCGGAAAAATAGAAGTTTATATTTTTCTTAAAAGGCCGGTAGAAAGTAATGTTCGAATATCAGAGACAACGTTGGCCAGTTATCTTGCTCAAACGAAAAAGGTGGCTAAAAAATTTAATTTAAAAGCCGAATTAGATATTCGTGATTTTTTAAATTTGCCGCAAGTGGTGTATCTAGATGAAAAAAAAGAACCCGAAGAAAATTTGATTTTTCCCGCGATTGAGGAAGGAATGCGGCGATTATTGGAATTTAAAGAGAAAGAAGGAAGAATTATTAAAAGTGAGATGCTAAAAAATTTAAAGAGTCTGGCAACTAATATGAAGGGAATTAAACTGAATAAACCGTCAGTTAGGAGAGAAGACAATAATAAAGAAGATATTGATGAAGAAATTGCCCTGGGGTCATTTTATATTAAGAGGGTAGAGGAGAAAATTAAAGACAACAGCCCCTTGCCGAAAGGAAAGTCTATAGATTTTTTAACACAAGAGATTTTGAGAGAGCTAAATGCGGCGTCCAGTAAAACAAAAAAACAGAACGCGGCGATGTTAATTGTAGAGGCAAAGAATTATTTGGAAAGGATACGGGAGCAGGCACAGAATATAGAATAGTGGGCAGAAGCAGAAAAAAATGATAAAAAAAATAATTAAACCAAAGGTATTTGTTTTTTCCGGACCAGGAGGAGTAGGCAAGACTACCTTAGTTAATAGGTTGTTTCTTAAGGCATTTACAAAGAAAAATTTCATTAAGGGCATATCGTATACTACACGAAAGAAAAGGGTCAAAGAGAAAGAGGGTATAGACTATTTATTTATCAGTAAAAATGAGTTTTTAGAATTAAAGGAAAAAAAGCGCTTTTTAGAGAGCGAGAAAGTATTGGATCAGTATTATGGGACACCGCGGTTTTTGTTTGAGGCGGCGAAGAAGGAGAATAAGGGGTTAATTTTATGCATAGACGTGAAGGGCGGAATGTATTTGAAAAATAAGCTAAAACAAGGTACAATAGTAACAATTTTTATTTCAGCCCCTACTAAGGAAGATTTATACCATCGGTTAGGAAAAAGGGATGAAAATCAAAAAGTGATAGAAAAAAGAATTAGATTGGCAAAAAAAGAGTTAACCTTTGCTAAGCATTATGATTATGTAATAGTTAATCAGGATATTAAGAGCGCGGTAACTATTTTAGAAGCGATTCTTTTGAGTGAGCAAGTTAGACAATAAGTGACCTACAAATAAATGAACGAATATTTTTGCTTCAAGAAATCGTAAAAACAATGTATAATCGATGATTATGCTAGGAGGTAGAAATGAGTGAAATGTATATACCAAGAGGAAAATTACTTAAGGCCAGCAATGGGTCTATTTATGAGCTGACAATTTTGTTAGCTAAACGGGCATTAGAGTTAGCTGATGGAGATGCTCCCTTGGTGGATCATCCGGAAACTAAAGTTTTAGAAAACGCTTTTAGAGAAGTGCTGGAAGATAAAATAATAGTTAAAGTGTCGAGGAAGAAATAACTGATATCGATAGCAAGGTAATCGAAATCCAGAATAATTAAAAGCTAAAATAGCGGCGGCGTACCCAAGTGGTCCAAGGGGGGAGTCTGCAAAACTCCTATTCAGCGGTTCAAATCCGCTCGCCGCCTCCATATTAGTTTGGAGTACACTTTGATGGGAGGTCGTAGTTCGTAGAGAGATATTTACTATGAACTATGAACGCATAACTTTGAGCTTACAAAGAGAAATTATTTGACAATTGGAAGATTTAATATTATAACAATAAATATTCTTAACAACTAATGTGTGCCGGGGTGTTGGAATGGCAGACAATGTAGACTTAAAATCTACTGTTCCGTGAGGGACGTGCGGGTTCGAGTCCCGCCCCCGGCATTCTTAGCTATAAGCGTGTAGATTTTAGGTGCTAGAGAACATATTATAATCTAGCATCTGGTAACTAGTATCTAATTCCCGGGCGGTTAGCTCAGTTGGTTAGAGTATCACGTTGACATCGTGAGGGTCACTGGTTCGAATCCAGTACCGCCCACCAGATAATAAGCGATAGAAGCAATTTAATAATTGACATTTTGTGCAAATGCTATAAAATTTGTTACTAGTTCCTAAAAGTTAGTTCGGATGTACGGAGAATATAGCATAAAGAGTAAAAGAGCACAATATTAAACGCAAGAGAAAGTGGAGTGGTAGACAAAAGGGCGAGAGGCATTTGGTATATAAAAAAGCGTTTGATAATAAAAGAGATGCTTTGGTTGAGGAACGCAAGATTAAGAGGAAGAAAAGCCGTGAGTATATAAAACGTATTATTGAAAAACAAAGTAGTGAAACGGGGTCGTCGATTAGCCTGGTTTAAGTCCCCTGCCTGTCACGCAGGTGATCGTGGGTTCAAATCCCATCGACCCCGCCATTGCAACCAATTCGAACCCTTGTTCCCCTCGTCGAGGAGAGCAAGGGTTTGTGTTTTTATATGGGCTACATAATAAGGTTTAAACCTTCCTTTTTGAGCATTAATCATAGAATAGAAACTACTACATTTAACAACTTTTGAATCGATGGATTATCCTATTTATTAAGGAAGAAAAAGGGGTTGAAGAACTTTACATAATATGATATACTTTGTATAGATGTAAAGTTTTTAAAAAGGGAGGTGTTATTTATGCAGATAAAGAATGTGTCTGTAAATCTTAAAAGGATACGTGTTTCGCGCGGGTTTACTATGGAAAAAGCGGCTAAAGCAGCGGGCCTTAGCAGGATGGCATATCATAATATCGAAAAAGGAAAAGCGGAGCCGCGTGTTAGAAATCTACAAAATCTGGCGAATGCTTTAGGGGTTAAGGTGTTCGATCTTGTACGTCCAGTTTCAGAATTGAGTAGTGCGCGTTTCAGAGCGTTAAAATGGAAAACTAAGCAGGCGCAAGAACAACGGGAAGAGGTTAAACAGCAGGTTGCATTATGGATGCGTGATTTTAACGATCTTGAGAATTTGTTAAGGAACAAACGGAAAGTAAAGCCGCAAATACAGGTAAGTAGGACTCAAGATGGCAATGTTTTTGCCAGAAAAGTAGCTAATAAAGCGAGAGAGCGGTTTGGCTTAGATAAAGATGAGATAATTACTGATATATGCGGTCTTGTTGAGTCTGAAGGGATAAAACTTCATTTTATAAAAGTTGAGTTAGATAATTTCTCAGGGCTTTCTGTAAACGATAAAGATCTAGGGGAGGCTATTATTGTTAATAGTTATGCTGCTAAAACTACTGAACGAAAAATATTTACTATAGCTCATGAATTCGGGCATATTTTAATGCACCCGGCTTCGTTTAACGATGAAGATATGGAAATAGAGGAGCAAGAAAAAGAAGCCAACATATTTGCTGGTTATTTTCTTATGCCTCAGAAAGCTTTTCATAAAAGATTAGAGGAAGTAAAGGGTTTAGATTTTGTTGATGCGATACTTCATATTAAAAGAGCGTTTAAGGTTAGTTATGAAGCGGTTCTGTATCGTCTTATTGAAGAAAATGTGGTAGATAAGGACATCTGGCAATATTTTCGAGCAAGGTATAAGAGGAGGTATAACTTTGATTTCAAGGGACATAGAGAACCGGCACCATTAGAAGCCATTGATTGTATTGAGGATCGTTTGAGCCGTTTGGTGCGCGAGGCATATGAAAAAGATCTGATTTCGATATCGCGTGCTGCTGAAATATTAGGTAAGAGCATTGTGGAAATGCGTGAATTAATAAACGGATGGATGGCGGTTAAATGAAGCAAGTTGTTATTTGCGATGCTAATATTTTGATAGATTATGCTAATGCGGAGAAACAAATAATTGAGTTGGCAACCCGATATTTGTATGATATTTGGGTTCCCTTGCCAGTTTGGGAAGAAATTGCTGATTTTTCAAAAGATGACGTGGATGATTTAGGAATACATATTATAGAGCCGAGTTTAGAGCAGCTTATTGAAGCC
Organism: Candidatus Omnitrophota bacterium; assembly: GCA_018818105.1. Taxonomy (GTDB): domain Bacteria; phylum Omnitrophota; class Gorgyraeia; order Duberdicusellales; family 4484-171; genus JAHISK01. Next base: position 17,345 of record JAHISK010000079.1, read on the forward strand.
GCTACGATACGTGGCGGTGGGCTTTCTGATGAGGATAATATGTGTTTTATAATGGCACGTGACGAAACCGCTATATGCGCTACCAATGAGAAAGCTCTAAGGCGAAAATGCGAAAAGAATAATATTAGAATTCTTTGGGGGCTTGAGATAATGGTTCAATTGTGCAAGGAAGATAAACTAAGAGCTAAGGTGGCAGAAAGGGTTGCACGTAAAATTGCACAAAATAATATTACTATTACAGAAGCTATTGTTGCGAATTTTATAAAGCTTATGTACTAATTCGATAGAAACCAATAGTAAGGAGGTATGAAAATGGGAAAGAAAACCACTTTGAGCAGATACCAAAGAAAAAAAATATGCGGATAAAAGAAGAAGATGGAAATGATGTCAATGCTGATGTCAGAAAGACATTTGACAAACATTGGGTTTCCAACCTTACTGTAGCCCCGTTATTTGTAGAGGTAATTTTGCTTTTTGTGGTACGGGGTTGTTATAAAGAGGGGGCTATTGAAAAAAAATAGGTAACGATGTACAATCGTAGTATTCTTTTAACGAAAAGCAAATGCATAATAACATAATTATAAACTTTCCTTCTAATATCGGTGACGCTATAATGTCTTTGCCTGTTGTTGAGGCAATTAGTGGCAATTTTGCGCAAAGTGAAATAACCGCGATAGTTTCTCCTAACACAAAACAGTTTTTAGCCAGGTATAATTTAATAAATAATGTGGTTTTATTTGATAAAAGGTGGAATCTAGGGAAAAAAGTAAAATTTGCTTTTTCGTTAAGGCATAAGTATGATATTTTTATCGATTTAAAGAATACTATGTTGCCGGTAGTTGCCGGAGCGAAAAAAAGAACATCGTTTATTAGGCGATTTTCTAAAGAGAAGCATAAAAAAGATACTCATTTATCGCTTATTAAAAAGTTTTGTGAGGTCAAAGGAGAAAGAAAGGGGAAGTTTATGCTTTCTGATGCGGAACAATGCGAATGGGATAAGTTAGAGCTTAAAGATGCGATATTTGTTTGCTGCGCATCTCGGTCTCATATTAAACAGTACGCGCAAAAGCAGCTTAAAGAAGTTATTGAGTATTTAAAGAGAAATGATTCCGTTATTATATTAGGAGAAGAAAGGGACCGGGAGTATTATAAAGATATTGTAATGTTGGAAGGCGTTATTGATTTAGTAGGTAAAACGCGAATGTGGGATATCGCTTATTTGATTGATAAGTATGCTAAGTTGGTTTTAGCGGTTGATTCCAGCATTTTACATTTGAGCAGTTTTTTAAATAAGCCGATTGTCGCTCTTTTTGGACCAACTGATCCGGATAAATTTGGGCCTTGGTCAGAGAAGTTTGTGGTGGTAAGAAACAGTGAAGTAAAGTGTTCTCCTTGTGAGATCGCAGTGTGTCGCTATAATGTTGAGTGTATGGATATAGGAAGCGGGGAAGTGATAGCAGCAGTTAATAAAATAGGTGTTAGTATTATAGAGTATTAAGTATTGCCACGTGATCTCGCTGATACTCGAAACGTGGCTAATTCGGCTAGAGACTTTTGTTCAAAAGTCTAAGTCTCATTAGGAGGTATCATATGATTAGTTATGAGGATTTTTCTAAGTTAGAGTTTAAGGTAGGTAAAGTTTTAGAAGTCGAAGAACATCCCAATGCGGATAAACTGTATGTGTTAAAAGTTGATATCGGTACAGAAGTCGTCCAGATTGTTGCCGGGGTAAAAAAACATTATTCTCCTGATGAGTTGAAGGGCAAGCAGGTAGTTGTTTTGGTTAATTTGGAACCTAAGCCTTTAAGAGGCGTAGAATCTAAAGGTATGGTGTTAGCAGCGCAGGCGGAAGATAAACTCGCGGTTGTTACCATAGATAGAGAAATCGCGGTGGGTGGTATCGTAAAGTAAATTTAGAAAGTTGGTGAAGAATGACCGATTTAAAAAAAAGAATAGAAAGTCTAGATTTAGTTTTCCTTGATTTAGAAACAACAGGGTTAAATTTTGTGGAAGAGGATGCTATTTGTGAAATCGGCGCTTATAAAGTAAGAGAACGGCAAACAATTGATGAGTTTCATAGCTTGGTTAATCCTCGAAAAAAAGTTCCTCAGCAAGCCTATAATATCCATAAAATTTCTGATGCGGAGCTGGCCCAAGCTCCGTATTTTGAACAGGTAATGGATAGTTTAGTGTCATTCCTTAATGGTTCAGTTGTTTGCGCTTATAATGTGCAATTCGATATGGGGTTTATTAATTATGAAGTAAAAAAATTGGGCGGCGTTGAGTTGGATCTTTTCGCTGTGGATGTTTTGACGATGGCGAGAAGGACATTAAAGTTGGGTAAATATAATTTAGGTTCTATTATTCAGTTTTTTGGTATTGTGGTGGAGGATGAATTTCACCGTGCTTTAAGTGATGCTTATGCCGTGAGGGAAGTTTTTTTTAGATTAAGCGATATTCTTAAAGAGAAAGAGGTTGTTTCAATGGGCGATTTTCTTTCTCTGTATGGGTTTGAGAATGAGGTATTTAGGAAACAAGAAAATCAAAAGATGAGCGTTATCCAAGAAGCGCAAGAGAGTAAAAAGAAACTAAAAATTCGGTATTTGGACGATGAAATGCGGATGAGAGAGGCGTATTTAAACTCAGTTAATCTACGGCAAGATAAAAATATTTATTATTTATGGTGTCATGCCGTGGAAGGGAAAAGTCAGCGGATAAGATTAAGAGATATTTTAGAGATAGAATTAGCGTGATGAATTCCAGAATTTGCTATGAAATCCAGCGGAATTTGGTACAATAATTTAATAAAGGTAATGTCAAAATTTGTATAAAAATAACAAATTACAAGTACCAAGTACCAAATAACAAATAAGCACCAAATGACAATTTTCAAATGTTCAAAACATCAATATTTTCTATATTGTTTGGAATTTTGAGCAGTGGATATTAGAATTTATTTGTAATTTGGAAATTGTTATTTG
>JAHISK010000080.1 GCA_018818105.1 Candidatus Omnitrophota bacterium
GTTAACTAATTAACTATTGATATTTTCTTTTTACCAAATAAAATATATATATGCCAAGAGGGAAACGATTAAACGTTATCGGAGGAGTATATCATTTATTTACGAGAGGAATAGAACGTAAAGAAATATTTAAAGACGATATCGACCGAGAAGAATTCTTAGTATTTTCAATCCCGCGGTATCCAAGAATATTACTAAAGGAGAAAAGATAGCAGAGGGGAGGGGTATAAGTTAATAAGTTAACTCCGTCCTCTATCTGCTATCTTTATTAGAATACAAAGTATGTTAAAAAACGTAATTCTATTTTTAATATTAAGCCTAGGCATCTTTTCTAGCGGATGTGTATCTATCTATAATCCCGCCACCGGTAGAAATGAACTGTATTTTATCGATGAAAAAACAGAAATTTCTATCGGAAACAATGTTGCCGCGCGAATCATAGAGGATAACGAAATTGTTCAAGATAAAAGTCTGCAATTTTACATTGAAAATATAGGTAATAAACTTAAAAAAGTAAGCGACAGAACTAATTTAGAATATAAGTTCTATATTGTTGACGATGATCAACTAAACGCCTTTGCCGTTCCCGGCGGTCATGTCTTTTTAAATAAAGGGCTAATAGATACCGCGACAAAAGATGAATTAGCGTTTGTTATGGCTCACGAAATCGGCCATATCTGCGCCCGGCACTCCGTAAAAAAGATGCAAACAGCGTTAGGTCTAAATTTTCTCTTAAGCGTGGCATTAAGAGACCCTAATTACCAGGCGGTAAATAAAACAATTAATCTGGTATATAACGTTGTCGCCCTGGGCTATTCAAGAAAGGATGAGCTGTTAGCTGATTCTTTAGGCGTAAAATACTCAAAAAAAGCGGGATTCAATCCTGAAGCAAGCTTTTCTCTATTAGAAAAATTAAAAAAAGAGGAAGGCAATGCTAATTACACCTTAGTTTTCTTACGAAGCCACCCCCTTCCTGACGAGAGAATTAAAAACATTCAAAAAACGCTAAACAATGAGACTGTTTCAAAATTAAACAGTCCCTAATTACCGCGATTAAGAAATAATGACATCGATAAAAAAAGTTAATGTTCTTAATCATTGTAATCAAGGATTTCAGCCAGAGGCTGATTCGTCCCTGGTGGAAATTGCTGTAATCAGAAGCTGGAGTTAGTATATACCAGCTCCATTTAAAATACTGAAAATTTCTCTTAAAAATTTTTTTTTTTGCGGTATAATAAGCATTCCAGACGTCAGACGGTAAAAGGGACAATTTCCCACAAAGCCGCCATATAGTAATTGTTAGGGGAGGAAAAGGCCAATCATTACCCCCCTCAAATCTGGCTGATGGTTAACAAACGGTATTATGGCTGAAAATAACATAACTAAGATTGTATCATTCTGCCGACGCCGCGGATTTATATTCGGCGGTTCAGAAATCTACGGCGGTCTTTCCAGTGTTTGGGATTACGGGCCGTTGGGCGCGATCATCAAGAAAAAAATAAAAGATATCTGGTGGAAAACCTACGTTGAAGAAAAAGAAGATATCGTGGGCTTAGATTCCAGCATCATTATGACCGAAGGAGTATTTAAAGCTTCCGGGCATTTAGACAATTTTGCCGACTGGCTCATAGATTGCCCTTGGTGTAAAAGGCGCTATCGTATCGATAAAATAGAAAAAATTGATAAAGATTTATATAAATGTCCCGACTGCAAAAAAGATATAGACGCGGCAAAAAACAAACCTCGCCAGTTTAATTTAATGTTTAAAACTAATACCAGTGCCACAGAAGATAATCCGTACTACGCCTATCTGCGTCCGGAAACAGCTCAGGGAATATTCATTAATTTCACTAATGTCTTAAATACCACGCATAGAAAGCTTCCTTTGGGAATAGCACAAATCGGCAAAGCGTTTCGTAACGAAGTTACCACAGGCAATTTCATTTTTAGAATGAAAGAGTTTGAACAAATGGAAATAGAATATTTTGTTCATCCTGACCAGGCACAAAAATATTACGAATACTGGGTAGATGAACGTTTTAAATTTTACACGGAAAAAATGGGGTTAAATAAAGAAAAGCTGCGACGCCGCCAACATAGTAAAGATGAACTTGCTCATTACGCTAAAGCCTGCACTGACATAGAATTCAATTTCCCCTTCGGATGGAGCGAATTAGAAGGTATCGCCAATAGAGGCGATTTTGATTTAACCCAGCATAGTAGGGTAAGCAAAAAAGATTTAGCTTACTTTGATAACGCGACAAAACAAAAATTTATTCCCTATGTTATTGAACCATCGGCAGGAGTAGACAGAACGTTTTTTTCTATAATATGCGACTCTTACCACGAAGAAGAAGTGAAGGGTAAAATCCGTGTAGTATTAAAGCTTAAACCAAATCTAGCGCCTTATAAAATAGCAATATTTCCTTTACTTAAAAATAAACCTGAGTTAGTATCTCTTGCAAAAAATCTGTTTTATGATATAAAAAACAAATTACCTGCTTTCTATGATGACACCGGCGCCATTGGTAAACTATATCGCCGCCAAGATGAAATCGGAACGCCGTTCTGCGTAACTGTGGATGTCGATAGTCTCACTGATAAAAAAGTGACCATCCGTGATCGAGACACCATGCAGCAAGAACGCGTCGCCATTGATGAAGTGTTTAATTTCGTTGATAATAAATTAGGGTAAAGTATAATAGTTGTTAATATCTGTTTTAATCTAAGGCAACAAGCCTTTTAAACGGTAAAAGGAGGAGAACGACAATGGCAAAGAAATATGTTTATTTTTTCAGTAAGGATAAATCCGACGGTAACACTAAAATGAAAAATCTTCTTGGTGGAAAAGGCGCTAATTTAGCGGAAATGTGTACGATTGGCCTGCCGGTACCTCCTGGATTTACTATTACTACTGAAGTTTGCAAAGAGTATTATGAAAACAAAAAGAAATACCCCCAAGGATTAAAAGAGCAAGTTTCTCTTAATCTTAAAAAACTCGAAAAAACTACCGGAAAAAAATTTGGCGATAAGAAAAATCCTATCCTAGTATCAGTACGAAGCGGTGCCGCGGTATCTATGCCGGGAATGATGGATACAGTTTTAAATCTGGGGCTTAATGATGACGTAGTAGAGGGATTGATAGACCTTACTAAGAATCCGCGATTCGTATGGGATTCATACAGACGATTTATTCAGATGTTCGGCGATGTTGCCATGGAAGTCCCACATTCAGCGTTTGAACATGCGTTAGAAGAAGTAAAAAGAAAAATAGCAAAACAAAAAGGGATTCAAGATGCTGAAGATTTAGTTCAAGAAGCTCTTAACAAAGCTGTACCTGATACAGCAATGGATGTAGAGGCATTAAAGGAGTTAGTAATCGCTTATAAAGATATTTATAAAAAGCACACTAAAGAAAACTTCCCGCAGGATCCTCAAAAACAGCTTTGGTACTCTATAAACGCGGTTTTTAATTCATGGAACAACGACAGAGCAATTGCTTACAGAGAAATCAATGATATCACCGATCTATTCGGCACGGCGGTAAACGTCCAAACAATGGTATTTGGAAATATGGGCGAAGATTCTGGGACCGGCGTAGGATTTACCAGAGATCCATCTATCGGTACCAACAAACTTTATGGTGAATTCCTTATGAATGCTCAAGGTGAAGACGTGGTCGCCGGAATAAGAACACCGCTTCCTATAGATGAACTTAAACAGGAAAATAAAAGAGTATTTGAGGAAATTCAACAAATAAGAGGTAAACTTGAAAAACATTATAAAGATATGCAGGACTTTGAATTCACCATTGAAAAAGGAACACTCTACATGCTGCAAACACGCGGGGGAAAACGAACAGCTGCTGCCGCGGTAAAAATAGCCGTAGATATGGTGAAAGAAAAACTTATTGATAAAAACACGGCGTTATTACGCGTTACGCCTGAACAAATCGACCAGATGCTTCATCCTATGTTTGACCTCATTGACGAAAAAAAATCAACTATATTTTCAAAATCAGGGCTTCCAGCATCTCCCGGCGCGGCAATTGGGCAAGTTGTGTTTACAGCAAAAGACGCTGAAGACTGGAAAGCAGACGGCAAAAAAGTTATTCTTTGCCGCGTTGAAACATCACCTGAAGATATTAGAGGGATGCACGCCTCAAGCGGAATCGTAACCGCCAGAGGAGGAATGACTTCTCACGCTGCGGTTGTTGCTAGAGGGATGGGTAAATGTTGCGTGGCTGGAGCCGGAGACATTGTTATACACGCGCATAAAAAAGAAATGAACGTCGGGAAAATAACAGTAAAAGAAGGAGACTGGATATCTCTTAACGGAAGTACAGGTGTTATATACATCGATAAAATAAAATTAATTCCCGCCCAAGTAACCGGTCCGTTTAACGTTCTAATGAAGTGGGCTGACGAAGTAAGAAAACTCGGAATACGTACAAATGCCGATACTCCCGCTGATACTAAAATAGCCGTTGAGTTTGGCGCTGAAGGTATCGGATTATGCCGTACAGAACATATGTTCTTTGAAGGGGAAAGAATCACATCATTTAGAAAGATGATTCTTGTCGCGCCGGAAGTTAAAAAATTAAGAGACGCGATATATCAAGAGAAAGACCCTGAGAAAATGAAACGAATGGAAGAAGAAATTCAAGCGCCTTTGAAACAATATCATGACGCTTTAGCTGAACTACTGCCGCTACAAAGAACCGATTTTGAAGGGATATTTAAAGAGTTAAAAGGATATCCTTGCACAATTAGGCTGTTGGATCCACCGCTTCATGAGTTTTTACCTCACGACGAAAAAGGCCAGCATGAATTAGCGCAAGCAATGGGCATAAGTTTCAATAAAGTAAAAGAAACCGTAGAATCATTAAAAGAATTCAACCCTATGCTTGGCCATCGCGGATGCCGGCTAGGAATAACTTATCCAGAAATAACAAGAATACAAACTCAGGCTATCATTGAAGCAGCTCTTAACGTTACAGCTAAAAAAATAAAAGTAAAACCTGAAATAATGATTCCTTTAGTTGGGCACGTAAAAGAATTAGATTCACAAAAAAAGATTATTCTTGATACAATAGCAACTATAAAAAAGGACAGAAAACTAAGGAAACTGCCATTTGATGTTAAAATAGGTACAATGATCGAAATCCCCAGAGCTGCTGTTACAGCTGATGAAATAGCGAAATCAGCGGAGTTCTTCTCCTTTGGAACAAACGATTTAACTCAAATGGGATGCGGTTTCTCACGAGACGATTCAGGAAGATTTTTAACCGACTACGTTAATGCCGGAATATACCCGATAGATCCCTTTCAGTCGCTGGATATAAGTGGCGTTGGAAAACTTGTTGAAATCGCCTCTGATTTAGGACGAAAAGAGAGAAAAGACATAAAGCTGGGTATATGCGGAGAACACGGAGGAGATCCGAAATCAATTGATTTCTGTCATAAGATAGGACTTACCTACGTAAGCTGTTCACCGTTTCGAGTGCCTATCGCCAGATTGTCAGCGGCACAGGCAACATTAAAAGAAAACGCGAACACAAAAAAAGCAAGTAGTCAAAATAGAAAAAAACAGTAACAAATATGGAAGCAATAAAAGCATATTTAGAAAGAATAAAAAACATCCCTGTGCTTACACAGCCAGAAGAGGAATCAATAGTAAAAAAAGCAAAACGCGGAAATAAAGAAGCTCGGCGAAAAATGATTACCTCTAACTTAAAGTTAGTAGTTAATATTGCCAAACACTATTCTCGATACGGGTTACCATTAATGGATCTAATTGCCGAAGGTAACATTGGTCTTATGCGGGCAATAAACAAGTTTAACACCCGCAGAGGCTACCGATTTTCAACTTACTCGGCATGGTGGATACGCCAAGCAATTACCCGAGCGCTTATTGATCAGGGAAAAACTATCCGTATCCCTGTCTATATGAGTGAAGTTATCTCTAAGTTCCAAAAATCAAAAGAACAGCTGCGTCAAAAACTAAACCGTGAACCCAACCGCAAGGAGATAGCTAAAAAGCTAAAGGTTCCCGTGAATAAAATCGGTGAAATTGAAATGTGGATTCAGAAAAAATCTTCATTAGAAGCCCCTGTCGGCGATGATGGAGAATCCCAATTAGGGGACTTTATCGAAGGTAAAGATTATGCTGACACATCAAAAGAAATTGAAAAAATCTTCGAAAAAGAGCGACTCACTCATCTTCTTGATTCTGTTACTGAACGGGAACGCTTGGTTTTGAATTTACGTTTTGGTATAGCTGACGGCAAACCGCATATATTAGCCGACGTGGCAAAAATATTAAATGTTTCAAGAGAACGCATACGACAAATAGAAAAAGAAGCCTTGCGTAAAGTAAAAAAATACGCTATAGAAGAACAAAAAAAAGACCTGGAGATTTAATAGTTTTAAGTTATAAGTTTTAGGTTTTAAGTTTAGAAAAAGGAGGAAAAATAAAATGCAGGAAGTAATAGATTTAGCCAAATACATAAGAAGTATTCCTGATTTTCCTAAAGAAGGTATTTTATTTCGTGATATTACTACACTACTTAACAACAAAGAAGCATTTATAAATTCTATAGATCAATTAGCTTCCCTCATAAAAGATAAACAAATAGATTATATTGTTGCCGCTGAATCCCGTGGATTTATATTTGGCGGCGCATTATGCTGCAAATTAAACTGTGGATTTGTGCCGGTAAGAAAACCCGGCAAACTGCCTGGAAAAACGTTTCAACATACTTATTCTTTAGAATACGGACAAGACACCTTAGAAATCCATCAAGACGCGTTTCCTTCTAATTCTAATATTTTGATTTTAGATGACTTACTAGCAACAGGAGGAACAGCGTTGGCTCAAATTAAGTTAGCAGAAAAATTACGAGGCAAAATCGTCGGAGTTATGTTTCTCATTGAACTGACCGCGCTGGGCGGAAAAGAAAAAATAAAAGATTACCCCGTCTATTCGTTAATAAAATATTGAAACTAGTTTTAAGTTCTAAGTTTTAGAGTATAAGTTTATAGAAATAACATAAAGCCTGATTATTACAAAACATAAACTATTTTAACCTATAACTTAAAACCTAAAACTTACAACTAAATTCCGCGCCCGTAGCTCAGCAGGACAGAGCGCTAGCCTCCTAAGCTGGAAATGGCCGTTCGAGTCGGCCCGGGCGCATGAATATAATCTAGTTTTAAGTTATAAGTACTAAGTTTTAAGTTTCGGAAAAAAAGTTAAAAATATTGACAAACTAATTATATGAGTTTATACTTAAGAACGGTTGAGATTCAATAGTTCTTGTTTACAGAGATTAAATCAGGCGCTGGTGCTATAGTAAAACAGCGCCATTATATCGCTCTTTAACATAATTGAAACAATTTTTCGGAGCCATAATAAGGCTTAATAGGGAATGCCGTGAATAGTCGGCAACTCTCCCGGAGCTGTAACCCTTTATGCACTGCGTATGCCAGTGTATAAAAACTTTTTTTATAGTTTATGCCACTGTTCTCATAAAGCGGGATGGGAAGGCGGTAAAAAAAGGAGGGAAGTCAGAACACCTTCCGAAAAATATAAAATTGAGGTTTTGCGAGGTACGACAACCTAAAATTTTTTATTTCGGGGCCAAGATAAATCAGGGTACAACCCCACATTCAGAAAAAATTGAGTGTGGGGTTTTTTTATTGTTTATCGATAGATAAAAAATAATCCGCATCTCGTAGGGGCGCCGCTTGTCTACGCCCGTTTACGATTCGGTATGATGATATATTTATCTAATTATTATTACGGGCGTAGGCA
>JAHISK010000081.1 GCA_018818105.1 Candidatus Omnitrophota bacterium
ATAACCTACTATAAAAAATAATATACTAAACGCCGGAATAAAATGTATTTTCCTAAATAAGCCATACTTTCTCACTAACATCCCTTGAGCTTCTCCATATCGATACATCATCCTAGAAAAATCCGCCATATTTTTAGGCTTATAATGATACACTATTGCCCGCGGATTAAAAAGCATTTTATATCCTTTTCTCCTTAACCGATAATCCAACTCAACATCCTCCCCCGGCCACAACCCCTCTAAAAAACCTCCCTCCCGCAAAAATACATCTTTTTTATATATTACATTACAGGAAGGATTATGATTCACTTCAATGATGTCGTCTTCTCTCTTATTCATATAATCAGTAATAAACCCTACCTTTTTCATAAATAAATACACTTTCTTCTCAAATTCTTCCGCGTCTTGCGGCAATAATTGCCTGCCTCCACAAGCAACCGCGTCAGGAAACTTAGAAAAACCCCGCATTAATTCTTTCAACCAGCTTTTATCCACAATACAGTCACCATCAGTAAATGCGACAAATCGCGCGTCCGTTTGCCGCGCCGCTAAATTACGGGCATAAGAAGGACCTCTGGAGTCACTTTTCAATATCTTTATTTGATCATTAAAACTATTTATAGCAGCTAATCCGTTATCTTGCAATCCATCATCTACAACAATTATTTCAAAGACGGAATAATCTAATTCAAATATAGAATTTAAACATTCAGCAATTTTTAAGCCTTCACCCTTAACAGGTATTATTACGCAAATTTTATTATCCATTAATTTTTCTGATACCAGTTTTAAAGACAGGCTATTTAGACTTTATTGATATACTATCTACTTTATATTATCTTGCAGATATTTCTCTGTCCTCTTTACATATTCAAAAATCTTTCTAGATTTGCGCGTAACTTCCACGTAAATATCCTTTAACTGCGCGGGCAAATAGGAATGCGCGATTTTATTTCTAAGCAGTCCTGCCTCTATCCAAAAATCAATATCATCAATAAGCTCAATCTTCTGCATATTTAATAACCGATCCCTTAACGTATCACTAACTTTAGAATATAAAATTATCTCTAAACCTTTATAAAAGTTCAAAACTAACTCTACGCATTTCTCAAAGCGAAACGATAAAGAATCATAATACTCCAGTTCCTGCGGAGTATATATTTTACCTAATTCATACGGTTTAAACTTTTCAACTGACGAATCAAGCAAAAATATAGCCTTTTTTAAATCATCAAATTCTTTCAACAATAATTCTTTCTGCATGTTTTAACACCTCCTTACAAAAAAGGCTGTCATCATACACAATAACATCCAATTTCTCTTCACATATAGAAAAAAACCTCGTTTGAATTTTTAAAACTAACTTTAAATGATTACCTTTCTTATCAGGAATTACCAAAAGGTCAATATCCCCTCCTCTTTTCGCCTCGTTAACCCGCGAACCAAAAAGATAGACTTTACCTTTAAACTCTTTCAGCGCGAATCTCAATGCCTTTTTTTCCTGATCATCTAATCTCATAACATACTATTACCAAAAATAATGATTTAAAGTATATTTTCAAATTTACTTACTAACCGATCCATTATCGAAACATAACCCTTCAGCTTGCTATAAATAGATTGAGCGACTGCTTCTTTATAAGTATGCGATGTATCATTTCTGCTATCAGTCATTTCTAGGCACTGAACAGTTTCTTCCTCGGTTAAAAATCCTAAAGCCAATACTTCTCTAAAACAAGATTTGGGAGAATTAACAATCACTCCTTCCTTTTGTTTAAGATACTCTTTTAAAAACTTCCATATCGCCTCAAAAGTATACTCAAATCGCTGAATAGTAGCATCTCTTACTATCTCTGTAAACGTCACATCTAAAATATCTTTCAAAGTACCTAACGCTTTCACCGCGTCTTGATATTTTATCTCCAATCTTTCCATACAATAGCCTCCTTCATTGCTTCCTGCTTGAAACAATCTGATACGTGAGAAAAATTTACAATTTCTACTTTATAAGGTATGTTTAAATTTTCTATCTTTTCTTTTATTACAGCGATTTTACCGTCATCAACCTTATCTTTTGAAATGATCCCAATATCTATATCGGACGATACATAATTATCACCCCTGGCTCTTGAACCAAAAAGAATAATCTTTACATCATCATTTCTTAGTTTTTCTAAAATGAATTCTTTTAATTTTATTAGATATTTATTATCAATTCCCATTTTATCCCCTACAATAATTACTATAATTTTAAGCTAAATTGCCTATTTTGTCGATGAATTAATTGGTCTCCTCCAAATACTGTTTTTCATCATTTACTTCCCAAATATTATATTTTTTCCTTCCTTTAATAATATTTACCGCCGCGTACATCCCTGTAATCATAGAATGATCCATATTGTTATATCTATACATACCACACCGGCCAACCATTTGCAGATTATCTATCTTATCTATATATTCTCTTAAAACCTTCATATCTTCATTATAAGAACCAGTATATACCGGATAAGCATAAGGCACTCTTACAACAAATCCGTCGTCAACAACCGCTAAATCGCTAAATAATCCTAGTTTCAAAAGCTCATCTTTGGCCAAATCAATAATTTCGATATCATCTTTCGCCCAAAAATCATCATCCTTAAAACAAAAATACTCCAACCCCACACTAACTCTCAAATCGCCCTTAGGCATCATCTCTGGCGACCAATTCTTATATATCTGGACTCGAGATGTATTCACCCCAGAATCATGAATATAAAGCCACTGATCTTTAAAATCACAATCGCCCTTCACAATCAAACAAACATCTATCAGTGAACGATACCTCAATCTAGCCGCTGACTCCAATATGTTTTGAGGCGGCCGTGGGGTTAACAACGTGAAAACCTCTGAAAATGGCATACTGTTTATTAAATGATCTATATTTTCTGTTTTAACGCGGCCGTCCTTATCTTTAAAAGAAATACTCTTAACTTTATTATCAATGATTTCTATCTTAACAGGTTCACTATTATATTGCCCCCCCACTCCTCTTTCTAAAGCACGAGTTAAAAGATAATTATACATTTGGCCCGCGCCATATTTAGGATAATAAAACTTATCTATCAAAGACTTTACTTTAGTTGCCCTATTTCCTAACACCGCGTTTTTAATAACAGAAACCACTGATAACCCTTTAATTCTTTGAGCCGCCCACTCCGAGGAAATCTCATCACATGCCAATCCCCAGATCTTCTCAGTATATCCTTTAAAAAACATACGATAAAGTCTTTCCCCAAACCGTTTTACTACCCAATCTCGAAAACTATCATCCCCACGCTTACCATAAAATAATTTAGCTCTTAAATATGACCCTAGAATAAATAGGCTTTCGGCAATCCCTATTTGCTTTAACACATCTAACAGCTTAATAGGGTACAAAAAAAATACACCCTTAAAAAAAATCCTTGTAACTCTATTACAAATTAAAAAATCATCCGCCAAAATATCTTTCCATAGTTTTTCTATAAATTTAGCTTTAGTAAAAAATCTGTGAGGACCGACATCAAACTTAAACCCCTTATATTCTATAGTTTTACAAATACCGCCGGCGCGGCTTTCCTTCTCAATTATAAACACCGAAACATTATTCCGGCATAATTCATAAGCAGCAGCCAACCCCGCCGGGCCTGCTCCTACAATTACTACTTTTTTACTGCCGCTTCGCATTATAATATTAAAATAACTGCCTCTCTTTAAAAAACTTACTTACCAGCGTTTTCTGATTTAACCCTAGTTAGGTCTTCTATTCCATGATTTCCTACCGCAGACATCTGCTCCCGCGTAGCTTCCATAAGCAAAAAAGGAACATCCAAAAAAACGGTTTCATATACGGTTTTTTGCCTCAACTTATATTTGTTGTTTTTTGAAAAAAAGCGTAAATCCTCAACTGTTCCTCCCTGTTCTAAAACTAAGGCTAAAGGAGTTAATGTATCCCGTTCCATACTCACTCCGACAAATTTAACATGGTAATGACTAAAGACGTAATCCTTTATATCCGTCTTCATATCCTTAAAAAAAGAGATAGGGTAAACAACAACATATCGAATCTTGAACTTTTCCTCCGTAGCCTTAAATTCTTCTAAAGAATCAACCCATCCGCATTTTCTCTCCGCGTAAGTACAAGAAGAATATCCCTGAGGCCCTGTAAAAATAAAAATCCTATCCTCTTGGGTAGTTAAATCCTTTATCAACCTACCGACAATATCCCCCCCCGGAAATATAGTAGAAAACTGTTCACCCGTCGTTTTTTGCGCCGCGGAAAACGATAAAGCAAAAACTAAGGCAAAAATCACGCTAAAAATCTCCTTTCTCATATTTATTCTCAAAATTCTACTAAAAAAACAACTTATCTCTTTTAGAAAATATACAATACTCAAACTCACAAACCCTAAAAATGGCATTTGATAATAATTATGTTTATTAATAAAATCGGAAAAAACTACACAATAAATAACAACACCTATACTCCACGCTCTTAAATAATTCGCTAAAGAAACTTTATCCTTAATCCGGCTAAACCACACTCTTATCATAGCCCCTATAAATAGCAAAAAATAAACCAGCGTAAAGTTTTCGCGCTTTGTATATCTCCAAATAAGCCAAGCATTCTCATCCCAATAAGCTTTTGAAAATATTCGAAGCAAATCCACCCTGCTTACCCCTTCGGAATAAATATTAATCTGTCCAACAACAACCCAATAGCTAATTAATACTGCCACAGGAAAAAGAACTAGTCCTACTTGAGTTATTATAGCTTTTAAATTTCTATGTCGAAGATACCTCCTATATGGAAAAATAAAAAAACATGGAAGAAAACCGAATAAAAAAGCGCCCTTATAAGCTAACGTCATCGCGAAACAAAAAGAAAATAACACTAAATTATGTTTTTTAAACTTCTGGATAAATTTAATGAAAAACAAATTCCCCAAAAGCATAAAGAAAAAAGCTCCCGATTCCGGCTGTAAATTTCTTGAACAGTATATTCCCAAAGGAAGAATACTCATTAGAAGCGAGGTAAATACGCTATAAATATATTCTTTAGTAAACCTATGCGCCAACAAAAACATAACGATTATAGAAAACACCATAAACATAATATTAACCAGGCGAGGAAACCATAAATTATCGCCAAATAATTTATATCCCAAAATAATCTGATACGAAACAAAGGGAATTTGAGGGTATTCCCCAAAATCTTTTTTATCTTCAAAAGCGTTTTTATAATACACACTTCTATCGATAAAGTTACCCGTATGCATCATATTTTTAGCGATACTTATAAAATTATTTTCTTTCATATTATGGTAGCCGATAGCGGGAAAATTAAGCTGGGGCATCCTTAAAAAAAACGCGAAAATCAAAATAAGAAACAATAATATATATGCTATTTTTTTGTTTAACACTATTTAACCCTAATTAGTTTTTCTAAATTATACCGCGTAAAATTATACGCCCCTCTTACTTTACGATAGAAATCTGAAAAAGACCGATTATTAAAGATAAACTTAACCATATACCCTGGCCTAAAATAGAATTTTCGCAGGCCTAAATCAACATAATAGTTGATTGCCTCCTGCGATATGCTTGGATATTCTACAATTCCTTTCTGCTCCCCATCTCCAAGCCACTTTACCCAATTTTCAGTTTGAAGCCATCCTTCTTCTTTAACTTGATTAAAAAACGCCGTTCCTGGGAAAGGCACTGCTCCTGAAAACTGCAAGGTATCACACTCTAAAGACAAAGCAAAATCAACCGCTTCTTTAGCTGACTCCTGAGTCTCCCCCGGCAAACCAACAACAAAACAACCATGGACCTCTAATTTCTCCCGCTTAGCTAATTGCATAAACTCGTGAGACTGTTCAACAGTTATATTCTTATTCACATTATTAAGCACCTGCTGGCTGCCGGATTCAAATCCGACTAAAAGTTCTCTACACCCTGCCCTTTTCATAATTTTAAACATTTCAGAATCCGCTGTATCAACTCTGGCGTTTACAGAAAAGTTTATTTTTAGCCCTCTCCTTAAAATCTCCTCACATATCAAAATAGCGCGTTCTTTATTAACTGTAAAAGTATCATCTTCAAAGAAAAATTCACCCTTTAAAACTTGAGGACAAAGCTTTATATCGTATTCTAATTCATCAACTACATTACCTGGACTCCTGAATCTATATTTAAATCCATGCATAACTTGAGGCCAAAGGCAAAATGAACATCTATTAGGACATCCTCTACCTGAAATCACATCTATATAAGGATAAAGTTTGCCTCCATCAAAATATTTCATCAAATTAAGATGTTCCCAAGCAGGAAAAGGTAATTGGTCTAAATCCTCTATAAACGGCCGCGGCGGTATCTTTTTAATTTCTGTATCTTGCCAATAAACAATTCCCTTAACTTTTTCTAAATTATCAAAATTCTTAATGACATCGCAAACAGTATAGTCATATTCACCAAGACAGCCCACATCTACAGCCCCCGCCGCATCGGTTAACGTCTGTTCTCCCAACGCGGAAATATGAGGGCCAACCATCAAAACGCGCGCCTCAGAATTTTCTTTAACAATTCTAGCACACTCAATATCAGAATAAATAGAGGGAGTTGTTGAATCTAAAACTACAAAATCGGGATTTTTTTCTTTAACTAACGTTGCTAGCTTCTGTTTCCCCCATTTATAAGCGGGAAAATCATAAAGCTCAACATCTATACCTTCTTTATCTAAAACAGCGGTAGCATAAGCTAACCAATCCGGCGCCCGCAAAACTCTACCGCGAGTACGCGCTGCCCACCTTTGCGTACGGCAAAAATCTTTAACGAAAGGTTGGTTTATTACTAATACTTTCATATTTTTAGACCAAAAACTAAAGACAAGGAACTTGTATACTTTAACAAAATGATGTTATCCCGATTATTTTACAAAATTAATCTCTTTGATTTTTTATGTACTTCCAAACGAAAAAGTCTATAGTCTTCGGTCTTCAGTCTTCAGTCTTCGGTCTTCGGTCTATGGTCTATTTTATCTTCTAATTATAAGCAGGCTTATAAAAAACGAGGAAAATATTGTTTGCAGCCCTAAAATCAAAAAAGTCATTGCTAAAATTGACTCTCTGATTCTAAATAATGGGCCGAATGAACTATTCCACCACTCTATAAAAATACCTAAGCTGATCCCGAATCCTAAAGCAAATAATAAAAATCCCGCTAATATTCCCGATTCTAACCTAAAATATTTTGTAAGCCTTGATATTATCTTATCCTGTACTATATAGCCCTGTTGAACAGCGAAAGTTCTAGCGTACATACCTAAATTAATAAGTTGATATCCTAATATACTAAGCAACGAAAATAAAACCATAACATGAATATCCCATGAATGGCCTAAGAAAAAAACAGGCCCTCTTACTAAACCTAAAAGAGCAAATACGCCTAAAATAGTAAGCACTAATCCGGGAAAAAGATAAAGCCACGTAGGACAAAATAAAAGCATAAACCTAATATGGCGCCAAGCGTCTTTTAGAGGGCGTAATTTTGAATTGCCTTTGCGCGGATGATAATCTATGGGGATTTCTTTTATCTTTAGTCTTTTTTGTAATGCTTCCATAACTATTTCAGTAGCAAACTCCATACCTAAACACTTTAAATTCATAATTTTATAAGCTTCTTTAGTAAATCCGCGCATCCCGCAATGAATATCTGACAATTTCGTACAAAAAAATAATCGGCATAATCCTGAAAGCACAGGGTTACCAACATAGCGATTAAGCCAAGGCATTGAATTTTTATGAATCTTTCCCTTAAACCGCGACCCCATAACTAAATCATAGCCGCACTTTAAAAAACTTACTATCTTAGGTATTTCGTTAAAATCATAGCTATTATCACCATCACCGATGATAATATACTCCCCAACTGCCGTCTCCAAACCTTTAAGATAGGCGGCCCCATATCCTTTTACCGGCTGAAAAACCACCCTTCCCCCACAACTAGCGGCTATCGCCGCAGAATTATCTGTTGAGTTATTATCAACAACAACAATCTCACCACTAATATTATGTTTAGAAAAAACCTGTTTTATTTTATTTACGCAATCCCCAATCGCGCCTTCTTCATTAAGACAAGGAATCACCACCGAAACTTCAACACCCTGATTACTCATATCCCTTCTTTTTCTCCTCTATCGACTATGGACCATGGACTATCGACTAATCCAATTCTTCCCACTTTATCTTATAAACATAAATTTTAGCTTCCTCATCCTTATAAAACAGCTCAAAAAACTCTAAATCTCTGCCCTCTAATAAATACATCCGGACAAAGAGTGAATCTACCAACGCGGTATCTAATACTATCGATTTATACTTATCCTCTAACTTAACAATAAAAACGCCCTTATCAAAATCGGCTTCCTCATTTTCTATCCTCTGCCCTTTATCATTCTCAAAAATAAAACCATCTTTAATCTCTTTATATTTTTTGTTACGCGCCGAATAAACCAATCCCCGCTTCTCATCTAAATTATAAACAACCCCATTATCAAAATGAACTAATGCCCCACTCTGTTTTCCTTCCATAAAGGGACAAAAGAAATTATTTCTTTCTGATATTGCCTCATAAATTGCCTTTCCTGAAGGAGTAATAACTATTTCCTCATAATACTTCTGAGCGGCAGAAAGCGTCAACCCAAAAATATTAATAAGATTGCCTATAACTTCTTTCCGCGGTTTGCTAATATTACGATGAACGTACAATTTTCTAAAATCCCAATTACCTAAAAAGGAAATGCTGTTAATTTTACTTAACATGCTGCTTTCAACAATAAAATAAGCCTCACTCGGCTTCTTATGTAAATTACTAATAATTTCCGTGCTATCTTCATCCGTTACTCCTATTTCCATTAGAAGTTTTCGGCCTTCCTCTTTACTACTAGAAAGTAATTTCTCTAAACTCATCACACATTCATACTGATTTGATATATATTTATTTAACAACCCAAATGTTTGAGTTGAAGAATTATTCAACATTCGTAAAATTCTTAAAGCGCGGTCTTCATCTTTAGCTAACAACACCTGGCCCATCCAATAAGCAAGCGGCGTATTTTGAGATTGACCGTCAAAAATCACCCGGCGGGAAGCTTCTGTTTTAAATAAATCCCCGTAATCCCACCAGGAATTAATAATAGCGTCTTGAGGCGTATTGGCTTTAATATATTTAAATGTCTTTTGCCAATGATCATTCATTAATGGGTGGGTATAATTAACACCTGTATAACCCGCGATTAAAAACGACTTTACTAAAAACATACATAGTAATACAAATAATATCCAAACAGATAATTTTAGTTTTGGATTTGGAGCTAACTTTTTAATGAGTTTAGGCATATTACTTATACACCCTCCTAAAAAAACACCTAAAGGCACCGCTAAAAAAATACAAAACCTCACGCTTTTCAAAGAAGCAAATACCATAAATACACACCAAAAAAACATTAGATAAAAGAAGTCCTTACGCCGGCTCCTCCTGTCTACAATATAAATACAAAACATACCGATTAAAGCTATCATAAAAATTACTTTCCCATGCAAGTAATCCGCTATCTTCGACAGATTAGAAGACATCAACTCACCTACAGTATAATAGGTATTAGGCCAAATATCTGGGGTTATCGATTCGCCTAAACGCAGCTGTTCGGCAACATGGTAAAAGATTCGATAGAAACAATTCTCTTTCGCTAAGAGGAAACAAAAAACAACCGTCCCTATCACAAAAACGCTTAATGATACCCAATATTTTAAGTTCTCTTTATTGCCCATTCTAAAATCATGCTGATGAATTAAATAGTTATTTAAAATACTGCAAAAATAAAACCCTATTACTACCAAGAAAATAAACCACCATCCCATCCAAATAGTAGGATACGTCCCTTGAAAAACAGCGGCACACAACGCGAAAAACACTATTTTCTTTAAACTATTTCCATCCTTTAGGGCCAGTAATATAAACCATACAATTAAAAGAGGCATTATTAAACTTAAAGAATCAGAATCAAACCATCCCGCGCAGCTGCGCTGTACAAACATAATATTAAATCCCACGAAAAGCGTTGTAAAAAACGCGGCCATATGAGAAAAAACACTTTTAGTGAAAAAATATAACAAAACTAAAAAAATCAACACATACAAAAGCGGAAGATAAAATAAAAATGTTTGTAAATTTATTCCTTTATAAAAGGTGTTAAATAATGTATATAGATAAGCGGAAGAATAAAATAAAAACTGTTCACTAGGAGCAGCCCTGCCTATAGGAGCAAGCATATACGTATCATAAGCTTTACCATCTCTGGTTTCATCTCCAGGATGTCCGTTTTCCAAAACATTAGCAGTATAACGCGCCCAATGATAAGGATCTAACTCTAAAAGATAAGTCTGGCCATCTTCATTCTGAAATTTGTCTTTTAATTTAAAATATTCTTTATTAACCTCTTGTTTGAATTTTTCTTTATCCTTTAATCTCGCCTTAAACATCTCCTTACGAATCGCTTGCTTGGCGTAAAGATTATAATCTGAATATGCCTGATTTATAGTTTCTTCAATCTCATCTAAAATTTTGTTTTTTACAGTGACCTGTGCTTGTTTTTTGTATTGAGGAAAATAGGCGGGAAATAACCTTAAATAAAGGTTTATTCCTATACAGAAAAGAAACGCTCCAATAACAATACCAGTTATAACTGGTTTTGATTTATACCACGGACAGCCCCCGGCATCTTCTATTCCTAGGAAATTTTTGATTATATTTATTAAACGCATACAGGCATTACCCTCTAATTAAGTAATTGCTCAATCTCTTTTATAATCTTTCTCACAACGTCTATACCCTCTTTAACTTCATCCTGATTTATTTCTTCTTCTTCTCCGTCCATAATAGCGTTGCCATAAAAATCAATATTCCTGATTTTCCAGAGACCGTCAATCTTTTCTTCAAACTGCGAAAGCAACTCCTTAGCACGTTTTCTTCTGCCAAAATGGCTTTTTTGGTCACAGCCATTTTTCTTTTTTAAAAGAGCTATATTAGCCGACTCAAACGCCTGATAGGCTAATCCCGCTATTCCCTGTAAATCTCCTCGATCAAGTAAATCTTCAGCAGATTTCAATAACCTCTTCGCTCTTTCTAAATCTAAATCAACCATACAGAATCTCCTATTCTTGCCAACACGTCATGCAATTTTTTTACTTCTTTATCCGCGTCTATATTCTTTATATTCTTCTTAGGTATAGTGGTTTTTAATTTAAGAACAGAATTAATTTCTCCTATTGATATGGTAACTAACCTACGAAAATACTCTTTTGCCGGGCCTGAACAACTGTTTATCTTCTTCATATATTCCTCGCACTTCCCAAGCCTGTAAAGTATATATGATTTAGGGAAATTCTGGATTTTTGATAAATATCTAAACACACAATCTCCTCCGATAAAAGGAATACCATTTAACAAACTGTCAAGAACAACAAAATCATTAAGTTCTTCCAATGCTTTTTTGTCATAAAAATGAATCTCAAACCGTAAATCAGGATAATATTTTCTAGCCAGCCTTTTGATTTTACTCCTTAATTCTTCATTTTCACATATACAACAAATATCAATATCGCTAAATTCATGGCTTAAACCGCAGGCATAACTACCAAAAAGTATCATAGCATCACACCTCGAAGCAATTTGAAAAAAAGCTGATAAACTATTTATCAACTTAGACGGCAAATTCATAAACCTTTCTTGAGCAAAAATTTCAAAAAATTTTAAAGTCAAATGAGAAGACACATCTACTTTATAAAGCTTTTTTCTGCCATTTTTAATCTGTATAATAATACCTAATAATTCAATAGACTTCACAGCCCTATAAACATTTGAACGCGACATACTAATATCCCGAGATATCTCCGTAATACTTCTAAGAATATGCGGCCGCCAAATTAAATAACGCAATATTCTAATGGAATTTTTGGATCCAATCACTTCGACATTGTACTTCTTTTGGTTCATACGTTCCATTTTTAGTACACCTCCCCATATAAAGTATATACTCCTTCCAGCTAAAAAGCAACGTTTTTTACCATCTTTTTGTCGCGCTTATATTCATACTCTTCTAACATACTTAAAAACTGCTATATCCATTTCTATTTCCTAGAAACGATTCAATTACAAAACAACCCAAAAGGACAATACTGACACTTTCTCTCTTCTTTATCAGGCTCAAAATTAACTTCCGGATTAAACAATTCCGCGAAAATCACCGCCATAGATTTCATACAAATTTCAATAATTTCTTCTTTATAAGATAAATCTCCCTTACAAATAAAAGGGTTTAGTTCTAAGCTGCGTATACTGTACAATCGCGCGTCAACATTAACCCCAGGATAGTGTTTAGCGGTAAAATAATAATATAACGGCAGCTGAAAAGATTTAATATTTTCCTTTATAGATTCCCGGGTTTCCTCCATTAATCTAAGCTTATCTATCCCCTTTGGTATTAAATTAGCCCCACCTGTTTTATAATCAATAACACATATACTTCCATTTTTTAATTGATCCACCCTATCCACAGTATAAGTAAATTTTATATTTTCATCATTAAAAATGATCGCGTCAAACAGGCGTTCCTCTAAACCAATGATTCTATCGACATCCCTAGCCGCTTCATTATCAAGAAACTTATCAAGCCGATTGATTACAATTTTTTTTAGAAGAAAGGCGTCTGATTTCATCCTCCGCCCAATCAATTTCTCAAACAAGATTTCTGTCCGGTTTAAAAAATAGCGCCTAAATTCTTTATCTATTACCGGTCTTCCTCCTTTAAATCGAGAAAACGTCTCCTCCAGTAATTTATGAATAAAATCTCCCAGATGAGAACTCTGAGGATCATCCAATAGATCATCCTTTTCTTTTAAACCCAAAACATATTGATAATAAAACTGTAACGGACACCTTAAATACGTATTAAGGCGGCTGGCAGAATAAGTTTGACGTTTTAGAAACTCTATAACCTCAATCGTCTTAACCGCTGTCGATGGTTTAGAAAAAGTGTTTATTGAAAATGAAGCTTTTGAAACGGTCATTACGTCTAATCGTTTCTGCTCCTTTTGTTTGCGCCACAATAATTCTTCAATAAAACGGCTTTTTTCCTTATCCTGACTGCCGTCATATATAAGATGAACCTGTTTTGCCGCCGATATCAGCCGCTTAAAATGGTAATGTTGAATCTCCTCCTCTTTCTCTAACCGGTTAATCCCCAACGATAACATAACCTGACGAGGAATCAATGGTTCATAAACTTTCAGCTTAGGCAGCGCCGACTCATTCACATCAACAACAATTACATTATCAAAATTAAGAGTACGTGTTTCAAATAACCCTAACACCTGGACCCCGCCTAAAGGAGACCCCAAAAATGAAATATTTTGGTGTTGTAATCTCTGCAGGAAAATTTCCCACATCTCGCTGCTACTAAAACTTTCAAAGCTAAACTGTAATGTTTTAAATTCTTCTTCTATACACTTAAGTTTCTCAATTACTTTTAAATTAAAGGAAAACCGACAAACCGCGCTTTGATTAACTAAAACATCAACTAACTGTTGTAGTTTAGCAGAAAACTCACTAAAATTAGAAACATCTCCCCACTCTTTAAATAACAAAAAATGTATTTTTTCTAAAACTATCCTGCAATCCTTGACTGAAGCATCAATCCCCATATTCTGTAAAGTAGCCGACGTGTTGCGGAAAATATTATCTTCGGCCTCTATCTCATCTAACGATAAAAATGAACTACCTCCAATATTGCTTTTCTCACTGCCCTGTAGAATCTCTTCTATTTTATGAACCATAACACGGCTTACAATAGAGTTATCACTAATCTCTAAATTCTTTACCAAAGGATGCCGCAATAAATTAAGATAATCTCGCATATAGAACCTATCGCCTTTCTTACTATGATGGGCTTTATACAAATAATCAAATAAAGCATATAGCGCGCTCCCTTTTAATGGATACCCCATGGAAATATTAAAATCTTCCAAAATTGGAGCTATTTCACTAATTAAAGGAATTAAAATGTCTGAATTAGGTAAAACAATAACTGTTTTTTCTGACAATTCGATTTTTTTACTTTTCAAAACATCACGAACCAACGCGCATTGAGAATGCTTATCAAATCCCTGATATAAAGATAACTCATAATTTAAGGACTTATCTTTATCCGGACGAATAGAAACTTTAAGCCCTTTAGCGTTATCTCTTAACAAAGACCAATCATCTTGGGAAGCGCCAAAAACGTAAATACCTTTGCCGCTGTCATAAATCGTCTTAAGAATAAGCGTCTGGGTCGTGTGCAAATAAAAACAATCGCAAAAAATAATAGCATCAAAATCATCTAACGATATATTACCAATACCACGAGCCGCGCCTAAATACATACTGCCTCTGGTATACATATTATTTTTATCCAACATCTGGTGAAGAAGGCGCCGAATACTCACTATGTGCTGCAATAAAACATTTATACTTTGAGGGACATCATAGCCAATTCCAGCATTTTTCTCAATTGATACCAAATCCTGATCTTTAATATCCTCTAAATCCAACTGGTCAATAAAAGAGGCGATTTCCCGCGCCCAAGACAAAAACTGGCTAAAAGAATTTCTCCCTTTAAGCATCAAGGGATCTATTTTTTTAACACAATCATAAATGAAATAAGCATAATCAAGATCATTTATTTTCTTAACCGAACCATTCCCTAATATATATTCAATAAACTCATCCATTGAAAAAGAAAAAGGAGGCAAATACGGCGACTTAAGCTTACACGCCAATGCTTTACGCAAAAACAAAGAAGGCCGCCTACCGCCAAAAACACAAGCGACGCGACTAAAATCATTGCCGGACTTACCAAATTCTTTCACAAGTAATTCAGCTATATTATCAATAAAATTTTCGCCAAAACTATAAGTTCTTACACGTTCCATACTTCTTCCACCCTAATTTCTTCGATATACAAAATAAACCCTTTTACTTCTCTGCCAGGATAAATATCCTTAACAATATCCATATATTCTTTAACCTGTTTCCGATATTTATCACAAAAATCATCAGTTAACTTATAATCAATTACCCAAACTTCTTTTTCTTTAACAATAAGCCGGTCTATCCGCCGGGTATCACCATATATATTTACGATCTCTTTCTCTCTGTAAATAATTCCTTTTTCCACATAAAAAAAAGGCTTAATCATCTCCGCCTCTAATAACGCGCCTATTTTTTTCTCCCAAGAAAAAAGGTTATCCACCTCAGGATATAAATCAACAGCTCGTTTAACCGCGGCGGTTATCATCTCTTTCTTACCTAGACTACTCATATTATCAATACAAGAAAGAATAAAATGAAAAACAACTCCCTGAATAATTTTGTTTCTACTCTTAACCACGTTAACATCGCCAAACTCACTACGTAATTGTCCTATCCAATCTTTATATTGACCCGGCTTAATATTAATTAAAGAATTCCCGACATGTTCTTTATGCTTATATTTTTGTTTAGAACCTACGCTTGAAATATCCTCAGGGATTAAAAATCTCACCACATTATTACCTTTAGCGCTTTTTTTAGGAATAAATACATACAACTCATACTTAGCCCTCGTTAAAGCGACATATACTTTATTTAATTCATCAATACAGGCTTTCTTATAATTTTCCACATAAATACGACGCAAAGATTCAGAATACAAACGGTGATTTTGCGTAATACGAACTAATCCCAGACGTCCATCACCCGCCTCGGTAACATATGACGCCGTACCTTTGCCCCCTGTTTCAGGATTAATCTCCATACGCAAAAAAGGGATAATCACACAACCAAACTCTAACCCTTTAGATTTATGAATCGTAAGGACTTTTACCGAATCCTGACGCGTAATACTAACATACAGTTCAGCTGAAGGAGCATTTTCTAAATATGAAATAAATTCTCCCAACCCCAGACAATCATCTTCTTTTATCTTTATCAGCTCCAGAAGTTTCATGAAAAACCCTTGGTTATCGCTAAAATTATCTAACACTTTAAATCTCTGATAAATAGCCATAAGCAATTCATAAGGAGAAATAAACCCTATAGTTTTTAGGAACGTTTCAAAATATTCTTCCCAAATACCCGTAAATTCATTACGGAACAAGCGGTAAAGAGATACTCCGCTGTTTAACTTCTTGTTCTTACGCAAAGAAAAAATAAAATCAGAGATTTGTTCACTAGACACACCTGAGGCTTTAGTAAATACCCTGCCAAGAACAAAGGCAGCAAAACTTAAATCGTCTATGGGAGAATATAGAAACTTTAGTAAAGCGATAATTTCTTTAATCAACGGATTTTCAATTATATTTAGCGTTTTCTCAGATTCAACAGGAACTCCCGCCTCAAGCAGCCAGATACTAATCTCCTCGGCCTCATTATTATCATTAACCAACACAGCTAAATCTCTATATTGATGAAACCGGCTATGCAATTCACTAATACTAGAAAGGACCTCTTTCTTTACAATTTCATCTCGTTCTTTTTTATTCTGTTCATCGATATGTTTAACCTGCACATATCCTCGATCATTATCCTGGCGATAGACTTGAGTTGGATTTTTAAATATTTCAAGAATTTCATCCGTATCACCGCCAACATCTTGAGATATCCCTGAAAGAGTAAGCGCTCGACTCAAATTATCTTCTGAAAATATCTTATTGTTAAACTCAACAATTGCTTTCTGACTACGCCAATTTTTTGTTAACCGCTGATGATTAATATTAAAATGGCTAAATTTATCCCGAACATCATCAAAAAGTTTAGCTTCTCCTCCGCGAAAACGATAAATCGCCTGTTTTCTATCTCCAACATAAAACAGCGACCCCCCTCCGGATAAAGCGTCCTCAACCATCATTTCAAGATTATGCCACTGCAACATACTTGTATCCTGAAATTCATCAATAAGAAAATGTCGAAACCTTGCCGCGAGCCTGTAATAAACTTCAGCGACTGTAACACCTTCTTCATCAAAAAGACGACGCGCTTGTTTATTAAGCTCTTCCATAAACAAAATATCTTCCTTCTTAGATTCCTCTTGAAAAGAATCAAAAATCCAGCTAAAAAGCTTAACGTAAGGATTATAAGCGACGGTTGCGTCAAGTTCAACAAAACAACCTAACTCTTTATAAATACTAGCCCACTTATCCTCAAAATCAGAAGGCGCCTCTTTACCTTTATTCATTGGGACATCAGGAGTATTTAATCCTTTAGGTAAACTGCCTATATTAAAAACATAACTATTCTTATTCAAAAACGCGACAATAGAATTTTTAAGACGTCCATTCATCCCGTCGGGGAAACTTCCGCTAAGTTCTTTTATCTGATTATATATTTGTTTGCGTTTTATAATTACATCAACGCTGCTACCTTTATATACGCTAAAAAAACAGCCATATTTATTGCTTAATCTAAATAGCGACGCCATTAGCCCTAATATATCTTCTTTAGGAAACCATCCCTGTTTGTTCTCAACAAACAAATAATGCTGTAAGAACTCTTCCATAGCCGTCTTTATCTCTTTATTACTAGCCGCTTCTTCCATAACTAAATCAAAACAGTATGAAAGACAATCCTTATATTCTTTACCGATTCTAAAACTAGCTGAACGTTGAATCTGCAGCGCGCACCCCAATAGAAGGGAATTAATAAAACTATCAATTGTTTTAACTTGAAAAAAATTATAATTCTTTATAAGCTCATCCATAATAAAAGACGCCTTGGCCCCTGCCGTCTTTTTATCAACAGTCAATACTGACAATATATCCTGCTCCTGGGCCTTATTGTTAAACTCCTCTAACGCTATCCGTTTCAAGAAATCTAAAATCCTCTCTTTCATTTCAACTGTAGCTTTATTCGTAAAAGTTATAGCAAGAATATTTTTTAAATAATTCTCATTGATATTTACGGAAGAATTGATAAGAAGCGCCACGTACCTTTTAGCTAAAGCGTAAGTTTTGCCTGAACCAGCGGAAGCTTCGACAATACATACTTGAGAAACCATACCTGAATTACAATTTTCTTGATCCATAGTTTCTAAAAACTCTAAACACTAAACTCTAAATCCTAAATAAATCTAAATCTTAAAAATCCAAAACTCAAAAAGACTATTTAAATTTTTTAAATCATACGGTTTTATGTTTTGGATTTCAGACATTTTGAGTTTATTTAGAGTTTAGGGTTTAGGGTTTATTTATATCTCAATAAGTTTATACTCCAAATTACCCAGCCCAATCTCTTGAGCATACTGAAGAGACGAAAGGTAATCTATTTGAGGATGGATTTCTCCTATAGCATCCCGTTTCTGGCAATCAATAACTAAATCTAAACTTGCTTTATCTATACTCACGGGATCAGCGCTAAACAAGATACCTATATCATCAATAAAAGGACTTTTTTCTCTATTCATGCAATCACATTCTTTTGTAATATATAAACAAAAATTAATATAAAAACATTTACGCTTTCTTGCCACAGCATAAGCGTACTCTACCATTTTCTCACCTAATACGTTATAATTTTCTGACCAAACTATAGTTACAGCCTCTTTTGGACAAACACTTATACATTGAGCGCACCCAATACATTTTTCTTCAATTATAAAGTATTTACTGTTTTCTTTCTCTATCGCGTCAACACAACAATGTTGAGAGCATAATCCACAACCAATACATTTTTCTTTATTAATCTTAGGGCTAACTAAACAATGTTGAAGCAATTTGCCTCTTTTGGCAGCACACCCCATACCTAAGTTTTTTACTGCCGCGCCAAATCCAGTAAGCATATGCCCAGTTAAATGAGATAACACGATAAGACAATCTATATCTTTTAAAGCAGAAGCAAGATAACAGATTTGAAAATGTTTCTGATTAATTCGCGCTTCTATATAATCATTTCCTTTTATACCGTCACCAATAATGATAGGAACACCGAACTGCGCGAACCCGTGACTATCTGCAAGATTTATATGATCTACAGCATGCATTCGCCTACCACGATATAAAGTATTGGTATCCCAAAAAAACGGCCGGCTGCCGCGCTTCTTTAAAAACTTAACCAACGACGTTAATATCTTAGGATTAATATGGGAAAGATTGCCTTTCTCACCGAAATGAACCTTTAACCCCACAAACTCATCTTTTTCTATTTGGCTACTAAGCCCGCTTTTCTTAACGCCGTCTAAAATTTTCTGCGGCGTTTTAAGAAAATCTGATAAATTACCTCTTTTAAAAAAAACTTTACTTTTTTTACTACTGGCTTTCATCTCTCCTTTCATATTTAACAAATATCCAGATACCGCGTAAAATGATGTCATTGACATCATCACGACGTAAAGCCGCATTGCGACCACGCCGCTTTACGCGGGGTTTCCCGATACAAAGTATCGGGATCCCGAAACACCTTAATATTAAAATTAAGGAAGTCGGGAAATTCGGCTATACATTTTTTCTTCGCCTACAGCTTGGAAAAACGTAAGTTTCATTAAAAAAATCTCTCTTTCAACCTCTGAAAATAATAGCTGGCAAACTTATCTTGTTTGGTGTCTTCTATCTCACCGATTTCTCCTCCACAGAAATATCCTTTTTCCGAATCAATAAGTTCCGACCAAACCACTGATATCTTTAATTTAACGGAATCTAACTCTGACGGCATAAAATAATCGATCAATAAAACTTGTCCTTTTTTCCATTCCTGCTGTGAAGTAAAACAAATCCCCATGAGAGTAAAATTATCAGCCGCTGCCTTAATAGTTTTAGCCACTTCATCTACCAGCTTAATCTCTAAAAAATCTTTAACCTCCAAACGTATTAACTTCCTCTGATTATCCATAAGCACCCCCTGGTATAATCTTCACCCTACATATATTATAGGATGAAGAAGTTATTAATGTTAAAATATCTTGAATCCATAAAACGCTCTTTTACAGTAGGGAGACAGCTTGCGTCCCCCCTTATGGATCCGGTTTCCGGATAC
>JAHISK010000082.1 GCA_018818105.1 Candidatus Omnitrophota bacterium
CACTGCTGCTAAAAGATTAAAAAATCAGACACTTGAAGAATGGTTCTTGTGGACACTGGAAGAATTTGCTAAAAATTCCAATGTTAACCCTATATCATTATTGCCTTCCGTAGGAATCCCATAAAGACTCACCCATTACTGCAATTCCTCAAATCTCCTTGCGTATTCCCGCCAAAAAGAATAAAATATACAGATAATGAAAAAAGCTTGTATTCGCCGGGGTAGGTTTTTTGTTTATGTCGTAGAATGCAAAAATGGAACGTATTATACCGGATATACGAATGATTTAGATAGACGTATCGTGGAGCATAATGATACTAAGCGCGGGGCAAAATATTTAAGGGGCAAGGGGCCAGTAGAGTTGGTGTGGTGTAAGGAGTATAAATACTTTAAAAAAGCAGTACAGAAAGAAAGAGAAATAAAAAAGCTAAGGCGGTATCAGAAGGAAGCGTTGATTAATGAAAAATAAAAATAATGATATAGAGGTGACAACCAAACGTCTTTGTATAAACCTTGGTAAATGAAAAAAAATATTATGCAAAATATAGATGAAAGTAAAAAAGATAAGGTGTTTATGCCAAACTCAAAGCGGCGGGAAAATTTTTCACCAAAAAACAGTGAAATATCTTCCTCGCCTGAGTTCGGCATGGCAACCAAACGTCTTTATATAAAGACGTTTGGTTGCCAAATGAACGACAGGGATAGTGAGGCTTTATCTGGGCTTCTTCTGGCTAAAGGGTATTTTTTAGCTGAGGATATAGACTGCGCTGATATTGTGTTGGTTAATACCTGTTCTGTAAGGGATCATGCTGAAAGCCGGGCTATTTCATTTCTTGGGACGTTTAGGAAATTGCCCCAGGATAAAGTTAAGAAGGTGCTTGGGCTTATTGGGTGTATGGCTCAAAATATAGGAGAGACCCTTATTAAAAAAATGCCGCATATTAATTTAGTCTGTGGCCCTTCAAATTTAGACCGAATACCCGAATACATTGAGCAAATAATTAAAAATAAGACAAAAATAATTGATCTGGAACATAGACCGCGACAAGAAGAATTTTATAAGAATTTTTATCGCGCCGAATCTACCTCCGCTCAAGTTGTGATTTCGGTGGGGTGTTCCAACTATTGTTCTTATTGTGTTGTTCCTTATGTGAGAGGTAATTTGTATGTGAGGAATCCCGAAGATATTATCGAGGAAGTGAAAATGAATATGGATTTAGGCATACAGAAGATTACGCTTCTTGGGCAGAATGTTAATGATTATCAGTTTAGACCATCGACTATAGACCATCGACTATCGACTGTCAACTTTGTTGACCTGTTGAGGCGAATTAGTGATGTTGAGGGAGTTAAGGAGATTGATTTTATGACTAGTAATCCTAGGAATATATCGAAAGAGCTCTTTTATCTTATGGCGCAGAGGTCTAATATTAAAAAACACTTGCATCTTCCTTGTCAGTCGGGTTCTGACCGAATTTTGAAGATGATGAATAGAGGGTATAGTCGTCAAGAGTATATTGATATTACGGAAAGTTATAAAGATATTGTTGCCGGTACGTTAAGTACTGATGTTATTGTAGGGTTTCCTACCGAAACTGATGAAGATTTTTCTGCTACCCAAGAGATGTTGGAAGAGGTCGAGTTTAAAGGCGCTTATATATTTAAGTATTCACCTCGTCCGGGAACAGCGGCTTCTAAATTAGAAGATGATGTGACTGTGGAGATTAAACAACAGCGGCATCAGCTTTTATTATCCTTTCAAAAACAAATTTCTTTGAGAGTGTAAATAATGAAGAAAATCTGTGTTGTATTATTTTTAATATGTTTTCCTTTTGTCGCGTATCCTTCTTCGTTAAATAGTGCCTATAAAGATTATCTTTATGGCAATTATGAGCAGGCAGTTGAAACGGCTAGGAGATTGCGAAGTGACGATGAAGTTTTGTATTTTTTAGGGTTGGTTTATATGAAAACACGTGATTTTTCTAAAGCAAGGATTTCTTTAGACAGGTTAATAGAAGAATTCCCTCAATCACGAGTTTATGAATCAGGGGTAGTTAAGATGGCGGATACTTACTTTTTGGGAGGATATCTTTCTAAAGCAAAAAGTTTGTATAAAGAAATAGAGGCAAATGGCCGTTGTTCTAATTTTATGCCGTTAGTGTATTTAAGGTTAGCTCAAATTTACAGTAAAGAAGGAGCTTGGGATAATAAGAATAAGTATTTACGTCTGTTACGCGCCAGGTATTCGAATAGCAGTGAAATGAAGTTTGTGAAAATTCTTGAGGCGGCGGGTGACTTTTTTTTTATTCAAGTAGGAGCTTTTAGTGATAAGGACAATGCCGAGGGGTTAAAAGGTGAGTTGAAAAACGATTATCCAGTATATATTGATGAAGAAATAAAATCCGGATATACTCTTTATAAGGTAAGAATAGGTGATTTTCAGGAAAGAAATAAAGTGGAAGCAATATCGTCAGCGCTTATGCAAAAAGGATATCCGGCGAGGATATATCCGTAATTTATGAAGGACGAAGGAGGAAAGACGAAGGAGGAAAGACGAAGGAAGAAAGACGACAAAAAATACATCCCTCATCCCTCGTCTCACGTCCCTCGTTATATTGTATTTATAGTAGGGCCTACTGCTACGGGTAAGACAGACGCCGCTTATTTATTAGCTCGGCAGTTAAACTGTGAAGTTGTGTCTTGCGATTCTATGCTTGTTTATAAAGAAGCAAGTGTTATAATTTCTAAACCGTCAGATAAAATTCTTAAAGAAGTCCCTCATCATTTTGTTGATATTATTTCGGTTAAAGATTCTTATAGTGTTTTTGAGTACTATAAGGAAGCTTCGGAAAAAATCCGTAATTTGTTTAGTAAGGGGGGATCTGTAATTGTCTGTGGAGGTAGCGGGTTATATGCAAAAGCGCTGCTTGACGGTGTGTTTGAAGGGGTTGGTGAAAATAAAGAATTGCGGTGCCAATTAGAACGCAAGGCGCGAGAATATGGTAGCCAGTATTTATATAAGGAATTAGAAAAGGTAGATACTGAAACCGCGGCTAAAATTTCTCCTAACGATTTAAAGCGTGTAATAAGGGCGTTGGAAGTATATACTATCAGTGGAGTGCCTCTTTCCCGAAAGAAGAAAGAAGCTTGTGGCATTTATAACGAGCTTCCTGTAAAAGTTTTTGGGTTGCGGTTAAATAGGCCTCAGATGTATGACCGGATTAATAAACGGGTGGATAGAATGGTTGAGGCGGGCGCGGTTAGCGAGGTTAAGGAATTGTTGAAGTTAGATTTAAGCGTTACCGCGGGAAAAATTATCGGAGTTAAAGAGCTGTCCTCTTTCTTAAAGAATGAAAGTAGTTTAGATGAAGCAATGGAGAATATGAAAAGAAATACCCGCCGGTTTGCTAAACGGCAGGTTACATGGTTCGGCGCCGATAAAAGAATTGAATGGATAGATGTTGATAATATGACATCCGAACAAATAAAAAATATTATCATAAATAATGTAGGGGCGGGTCTGTGACCCGCCCGTTATAATTTGATATAAACCAAATATAAACAAATCATGCACGAAACAAAAATTCAAGAAAATGCGTTATTAGTTATGGCTGTTGAGCCTCGAGAGAGATGGTCTCGGAGCCTTTTAGTTGAGGAGTTTAATAATTTAGTTCTTTCTACAGGAATTAAAGTCGTTCAAATAGTTGTTTTTAAGAAAAGAGAAATTACGGCTGCTCTTTATATTGGGAAAGGTAAAGTTGAGGAGTTATCTCTTTTGGTTAAGGAAAAAGACATAAATGTTGTCATCTTTAATAATAACTTAAGGTCTACCCAACAGCGTAATTTAGAAGAGATTTTTGGTGTTAAAACAATTGATCGAACGCAGTTAATCCTTGATATATTTGCTCGCCACGCCCGTACCCGAGAAGGTATTTTACAGGTAGAGGTCGCGCAGTTAGAGTATCTTATGCCTCGGTTGTCTGGTAAAGGAATCGCTCTTTCTCGGTTAGGAGGAGGTATTGGTACAAGAGGTCCTGGCGAAAAAAAATTGGAAGTTGACCGCCGAAAGATATCTGAGCGAATCACAAGATTAAAAAATGAGCTTAAGGATTTAAGTCAGCAGCGCCATGTTCAAAGGAAAAAACGGCAAAAGGAAAAAGCGCCAATATGTTCTTTGGTGGGATACACTAATGCCGGTAAAACAACTCTTTTTAACTCTTTGTCTGAGGCAGGGGAAAAAACATCGTCAGATTTATTTACTACGTTAGATACCGTTAGCCGTAAGGTCGCGATTCATAATAGCCTGGAAGTTATTCTTTCTGATACGGTAGGTTTTATTTATGAACTGCCGCCGTATTTAATTGAGGCGTTTAAGGCAACGTTGGAAGAACTTCGCTATGCTGATGTATTATTACATGTTATTGATATTTCTAGTAAAGAAATTGCTAGATTACAGGAATCAGTTAATGATGTACTAAAAGAATTAAAGCTTGAAACAAAACCGACTATTCTTGTTTTTAACAAGATGGATAAAATAGACGCGGAGTATGCAGCTAGTTTTAAGCAAAGCTATCCTGCCGCGATTTTTGTTTCGGCTTTAGAAAAAATAAATTTAGATGTTTTAAGACAAAAAATTTATGAAGCTATTTTTGGTGAATGGAGGGAAGTTTTAATAAAAATTCCGTTTAACCTTATGGGGCTTAGCAGCTTTATTCATAGTCATTGTGAGGTGTTAAAAGTTGATTATAAGGAACAGGAAGTTGTCTTTTTTGTAAGGATAAAGGTTCAGCATTTGGACTATCTAAGGAAAAAAGGAGTAATAATCGAGGACATCTAGCTGACGGTAGAAGATAGCTTGTTTCAAAAATCATATTGACAAAGAATATTTTTATCGCTATGATATATAGCAATATGGCTATTTAGAAGAGCTGAGGATGAAATGAAAAAATTACTAATAAATGATTTAGACAAAATAGTTAAGGCATCAGCAGATGCTAACCGTATAAGAATTCTGTGTATGTTGCAGGAAAAAAAGATGTGCGTCTGCGAGATCTCTTTCGTATTAAATATTGCCCAGCCTAGTGTGTCCAGGCATCTTAAGAAATTGAAAGCGACGGGATTTATCTCCAGTGAAAATGAGGGGTTGTGGACGAATTATTATTTATGTCCGCAGAATCCTTACGCGAAGAATTTTATCAGGAATTTGAATTTATGGATTATTTCCGATGAAATTATTGCTCAGGACAAAAAGAAAGCGGATAAGGTGGAAAGAGAAAAGCTCTGCTGTCTATAAAAAAATTTACCTTTTTACATAGCAAATCCGCTATTTAGGAGATGCTTTTATGAAAGAATCAAGGAAGTTTTTATTAATGGTTGCGGCCTTTCTGGTATGTTTCTATCTGCCCGTTGAACTATTGCCTTTCAGAAATCCTATATTTGAAGCATTGGCGTTGGTTCGGTGGTACGCAAGAGAACATGTCTTGCTTTGTCTTGTACCAGCTTTTTTTATCGCGGGAGCAATCTCTGTTTTTGTCAGTCAGGCTTCAGTAATCAAATATTTCGGTGCTAAAGCTAATAAGTTTCTTGCTTATAGTGTCGCTTCTGTATCGGGAACAATACTTGCGGTTTGTTCATGCACTATTTTGCCGTTATTTTCAGGGATATATAAAAGAGGCG
This sequence comes from Candidatus Omnitrophota bacterium, assembly GCA_018818105.1. Lineage (GTDB taxonomy): Bacteria > Omnitrophota > Gorgyraeia > Duberdicusellales > 4484-171 > JAHISK01. The sequence goes on from JAHISK010000082.1 coordinate 5,677, forward strand.
CCGGTCTTGGCCCTGCTACCGCGTTTCTTTATTCAGGACCCGCTATTAATGTCCTTGCCATTATCATGACCGCGCGGATTCTTGGCTGGGAGCTTGGCTTGGCCAGAGCAATCGGCGCGATAATTTTCAGTGTCGTGATCGGCCTTTTAATGCATCTGATTTTTATTAAAGAAGAGAGAGCCCGGCATGCATCCGGAGATTTGGTAGCCGGTGAGGAGAAAGAAGAACGTTCGTTATTACAGAATAGTTTTTACTTTGCTTCAATGGTGGGTTTCTTAGTGTTCGCCAACTGGGTGAAACCGCAAAGCAATACGGGCCTATGGGCTTTTATTTATTTGATAAAATGGTATCTTTCAGCGGGGTTTCTTGTGTTAGTCGGGATAATGTTAATCCGCTGGTTTAGGAAAAATGAGATTATCGATTGGGTATCGGCGTTTTGGACTTTTGCCAAGCAAATAATGCCGCTTTTGCTTGCAGGCGTAGTTGTAGCTGGATTACTTTTAGGGCGGCCGGGGCATGAAGGGTTTATTCCGTCATGGATAATCGTAAACGCTGTTGGCGGTAATTCTCTATTATCTAATTTTTTTGCTTCAATTGTTGGTGCTTTTATGTATTTCGCCACGCTTACCGAGGTTCCGATATTACAGGGCCTTATCGGTTCAGGTATGGGCAAAGGTCCTGCATTGGCATTGCTTTTAGCCGGACCCGCTCTGAGTTTGCCTAACATGCTTGTTATTCGTGGTGTTATTGGAACAAAGAAAACAGTTGTTTACGTCAGCCTTGTCGTCGTCATGGCGACGATAAGCGGAATATTATTCGGAGTTATTGTTAGTTAAAGGAGGAATTGCTATGAAGATTGAAATCTTAGGAGTTGGTTGTCCTAAATGCAAACAGCTTATGGCCAACGCTGCGGCGGCCGTTAAAGAGCTAAACATCCAGGCTGAGATTGGCAAAGTCACTGATATTGATAAGATAACCGAGTGCGGCGTAATGATGACGCCGGGTCTTGCTGTTGACGGTTCGGTTGTTTCATCGGGGAAGGTGCTTAGTAAGGATGAAATTAAAAAACTTTTATTAAAATAAACGGAGGAACTATTGAAAAAGCTTATATTGATGATATTCTCAATTATCGTTCTGACTGGATTTTTTGTGTTTGCCGATGAGGCTCAAATTCCGGATACAGTAATTGCGTATTATTTTCACGGTTCGTTTCGGTGTGTTACCTGTACTAACATGGAGAAATATTCTAGAGAAGCGATTCAGGCAAACTTTCAAGATGAACTTAACTCAGGTAGGATCGAGTTTAAAGCTGTTAATGTAGAAGAGGCTGGCAATGAACATTTTGTTAATGATTATCAGCTTTATACAAAATCACTTATTCTTTCACTGGTCAAAGACGGCAAGGAAGTTAAATCAAAGAATCTTGATAAGATTTGGGAACTTGCCCGTAATAAGCAAAAGTTTATTGATTATGTAACTGGTGAGGTAAATGAGTTTATGAAGGCCGCGCAATGATGGGATTGTTGATTTCTCTTGGTTCGGCTTTATGGCTAGGGATATTGACTTCTATCAGTCCGTGCCCATTAGCCACAAATATCGCGGCAGTGTCGTTTCTTTCAAAAAAGATTACGCATCCATTTATGGTGCTCATTTCGGGGCTTGGCTATACGCTGGGCAGGATGGTTGCTTATGCGGTGCTTGGCTGGGTAATTATCAGTTCTCTTTTGACTATTCCGCAGGCCGCGCAGTTTCTGCAAAAATATATGGTCAAAGCCTTGGGGCCTATTTTGATAATTACAGGCCTCATTTTATTGGAAGTTATTAAGCTTAAATTATCCGGATTTACGTTATCACAAAAGCATCATAACAAGCTCGTTGAATCTGGAGCACTGGGGGCTTTTCTTTTGGGACTTATATTCGCCTTGGCGTTTTGCCCTGTTTCAGCGGCATTATTCTTTGGCAGTCTCATTCCTTTGGCTCTTAATAGTAAAGCTGGGACATTATTGCCGTTTGTTTACGGAATAGGAACAGGGCTTCCGGTTTTAGGCTTTGCCGTAGCGATTGCCTTGGGTGTTACTTCTATGAGCCATTGGTTTCATAGGATCACGAAGCTGGAATGGTATACCCGCAGGATCACCGGGGTGATTTTTATTATCGTAGGGTTATATTATACGGGTATTTATGTTTTGAGATTGATTTAGCAGATCTCGAATTATACTTTGTTATTTGGCTCTTTGTAATCCGGATATCTTCATCAGGGTCTTTCCAGAGAAGCGTTTGATGAGATTTTGGTTCTTGCTCTTCCCATTATCTCTATGAAGTCATCCGGGAGTTTCTCATGGATGGTCATGAGCTGGGGATATGCGGGCCGGGTGACACCGAAGCGGGTGTCCGCTGAGGAGGATGTTCTTTGAGGGTTTTGTGCCAGGTAGTCATTAACCTTAACTGCCATGGCTTGACACTACTTTGTTCATAAAAATCTTGACAAATATTGGGTGATATGATAAAAAGGTAGAAATCCGGTACAACAACTGGTTTTTTTTTGCCCATAGTTTAGCACTCTCAAGGTCAGAGTGCTAAAAGTAAATAGTGTATTTTTCCCAGGTTATATTATAATAATATTTTAATAATATATAAATGAGGTAGCGGTATGAATTTAGACAAATTCACAATTAAAGTCCAGGAAGCGATCGCGAAAGGAATGAGCCGGGTCAGAGAGCATAATCATCAAGCGATAATGCCTGAGCATATCCTTTCTGTTTTGATAGAAGATCCTAAAAGCATTATCTCAGGAATTATTTCAAAATTAGGAATTAACTTAAAGGATTTATCAGCTAAACTTGGAGATTTTCTTTTCTCGCGGCCAAAGGTGTATGGTGATAATAAAAATATATACGCTAGTCCAAAAATGGCGCAAATAATGAATTCAGCGCAAGATTACGCGCGTGAATTTGGAGATGAATATACAAGCTCAGAACATCTTTTTCTGGGAATTGCCAAATTAAAAAATAATTTTTTGTATGACTATTTAAATAAACAAGGTGTTTCTTTGGAGAATGTTATAAAAGTGGTTAAAGATATTAGGGGGTCACATAAAGCCGATTCAGTGTCTGCCGAAGATACTTATCGGGCGTTGGAGAAGTTTGGTAGAGATTTAACAGAGCTTGCCCGTGGCGGTAAGTTGGATCCGGTTATTGGCAGGGATGAGGAGATTAGACGGGTAATTCAAGTTCTTTCCCGACGAACAAAAAATAATCCTGTGTTAATAGGTGATCCCGGCGTGGGGAAAACCGCTATTGTTGACGGTCTTGCTCAGAGAATTGTCTCAGGTGATGTGCCTGAAGGGTTAAAAGAGAAAAAGATAATCGCTTTAGATATGGGAAGTTTAATAGCGGGAACAAAGTTTAGGGGAGAGTTTGAGGAACGATTGAAAGCGGTGTTAAAAGAAGTGGAGGCGGCAGCAGGAGGAGTTATTCTTTTTATTGACGAGCTTCATTCTTTAGTTGGTGCCGGCGCTACCGTAGACGGAGCGGTTGATGCTGCTAATATGTTAAAACCCGCTTTAGCAAGAGGGGTTCTTCGATGCATTGGCGCGACAACTTTAGATGAGTATAGAAAACGGGTAGAAAAGGATGCCGCGTTAGAAAGAAGGTTTCAGCAGGTATTTACGGTTGAACCTACGGTTGAACAAACAATAAGTATTTTAAGAGGGCTTAAAGAAAAGTATGAAGTTCATCATGGTGTAAGGATTAAGGATTCAGCGTTAATTGCTGCCTCTGTGCTTTCAAATAGGTATATTACAGAAAGGTTTTTACCGGATAAGGCTATTGATTTAATCGATGAGGCGGCGTCAAAACTGCGCATTGAAATTGATAGTAAGCCGGAAGGGATAGATAAACTGGAAAGAAAGATTATGGAACTGCAAATTCAGGAACAAGCTTTGATTAAAGAAAAGGATGAAGCTGTTAAGGATAGATTGGATAAGTTAGAAAAGAAAATAAAAAGTTTAGACAAAGAACTTAATATAGATAAAGAGCATTGGCAGAAAGAAAAGGATTTAATTGTTCAGATTCGTAAAATTAAGGAAGAAATAGAAGACCTTAAAAATAAGTCAGCGGAGTTTCAAAAAGACGCTCAATTAGAAAAAGTAGCTGAAATTAGGTATGGAAAGATTCCTCAGTTAGCTAAAAAACTGGAAGGATTAAATGGCGAGCTTAATGAGTTGCAGAAAAAGATGAAGATGCTGAAAGAAGAGGTTGATGAAGAAGATATCGCTTATATCGTTTCACGCTGGGTAGGAATTCCCGTAAACCGCCTTATGGAAGAAGAAGTTACCAAGCTCATAGGTATGGAAGCGGAGTTGAATAAGAGGGTAATAGGGCAAAATGAACCTATTGAGTTGATTGCCAACTGTGTGCGTCGGTCGAGAGCGGCGTTGTCTGATCCAAAAAGACCGTTAGGATCGTTTTTGTTTTTAGGTCCTACCGGCGTAGGGAAAACTGAATTAGCGAAAACTCTTGCTTGGTTTTTGTTTAACAGCGAACAAAATATGGTGAGAATTGATATGAGTGAGTATATGGAAAAATTTTCTGTGTCGCGGCTAATAGGCGCGCCTCCCGGCTATGTAGGTTATGATGAAGGCGGTCAGCTTACTGAAAAAGTAAGGCGTCGACCTTATTCGGTAGTGTTATTTGATGAAATTGAAAAAGCGCATCCCGATGTGTTTAACATACTGTTACAGGTTCTTGATGACGGGCGCCTGACTGATTCAGCGGGAAGAGTTGTGAATTTTAAGAATACCATGGTTATTATGACATCTAATATAGGTAGTGAATTTTTTAATGATATGAATTTGGGAAAAAAAGGGATTGAAGAGAAAGTACGAATGGAGATAAAAAATCATTTTCGGCCGGAGTTTCTAAACCGGTTAGATGAAATAGTTGTTTTTGATCATTTAGATTTGAGGCACATAGAAAAAATTGTTGATATTCAGATAGATATTTTAAGAGAGAGGTTGAAAGATAAAAAAATCGCGATAGAATTAACATCTGGGGCTAAACAGTTTCTTGCTGATAAAGGGTTTAGTCCTGAGTATGGAGCAAGACCTTTAAATAGGACGATACAGAAATTAGTTATTGATGCCTTAAGCATGAAATTAATTCAAGGAGCGTTTAAAGAAGGCGATAAAGTTATTATAGACGTTAAAAAAAGAGAAATTACCTTTAGCCGGAAATAACGAAGGACGAGGGATGAAGGAAGAAGGATGAAAGAAAAAAACGTCTTTCTTCCATCGTGCTTCATCCTTCGGTTAAAGAGGAGGAACAAATGCGCGTAGATATATCATTTAAGTATTTAGAAAGAAGTGAGTTTATCGATAACGTTTTAGATAAAAATATGCAGAAAATTGAAAGAAGAATAAAGATGTTTAAGAGTGATGATCCTGTACATATTTCTACGCATATAGAGAAGAATCCTCACAAGGAACAGTTTTTTTGTCGGACGCAGGTGTATCTGCCGTCAAAAGTTTTAAGGGTCGAAGAAAAAGGAGCAAACTTTTCTATAGCGATAAATAAGTGTTTTGCCGCGATAGTTAAGCAATTAGATAAGTTTAAGTATAAACTGGAGGGACATTTAGGAAAGCGCAAAGAAAAGATAAGTAGAATAATTAGTGAAGAGGTTTAACAGGTTGCAAGTAACAAGTAACAAGTAACAAGTAACAAGTAACAAGTAACAAGTAACAAGTAACAAGTAACAAGTAACAAGTAACAAGTAACAAGTAACAAGTAACAAGTAACAAGTAACAAGTAACAAGTAACAAGTAACAAGTAA
>JAHISK010000083.1 GCA_018818105.1 Candidatus Omnitrophota bacterium
CACTGCTGCTAAAAGATTAAAAAATCAGACACTTGAAGAATGGTTCTTGTGGACACTGGAAGAATTTGCTAAAAATTCCAATGTTAACCCTATATCATTATTGCCTTCCGTAGGAATCCCATAAAGACTCACCCATTACCGCGTGTTTTTATCAGACGATTCGTGAATCGCCCCTACACTTAAATTTTCGTCTAACGAAATTCTTAGTATCTTCAGCAATCAAATAAACACAAGGTATAACAATTAAGGTAAGCGCTGTAGCAAATAATAATCCCCAACTAATAGCTAATGCCATTGGTTTTAAGAAAGGATCAACCCCCCCTATCCCATAGGCAACAGTTGATAAACCGCATACAGTTGTAATCGTAGTAATAAGTACCGGGCGCAGACGTAAGTCTCCAGCTTCAATAATCGCTTCTTTAATCGGCACGTGATTTCTGCGTTTATTAATAAAATCAACTAAAACTATAGAATCGTTAACAACAATTCCCATTAACCCTACAAAACCTAATATACCTAAAAAACTTAACGGTTCACCATGAATAAGAAACGCCACTATAAACCCAATAATACCAAAAGGAATGGCCAACATAACGATAAAAGGCTGCACCAAAGAATTAAACTGCGTAGCAAGAATTAAAAAGATCAGCAACAACGCGATTAAAAACGCTTTCGCGAGATCATTTACCGATTTCATAGTTTCTTCTGCTTCCCCGCTAAATCTTAACGTATAACCCGGATATTTTAATGATATATCTGAAAATTTATCATTGATTATTTTTTGAACTTTAAGAGATGTCATTTTTTTATTATCAACATCGCCGGTAATGGAAATAAACCGTTTCCCATCAATATGAGCGATAGACCGAAGATCTCTAGACTCAACGCGTTTAGTAACATCTTTTAAAGGTATAAGATTATCAAACTTATTAGCAACTCCTATTTTATCAAACACGGATAAATCATCTCTCTGCAACTGAGGCAATCTGATCAATACCCTGATTTCTTTCTCCGCTTTTTCTCTTTTGATTGTCGTAGCCGTAACACCAGAGAAAGCGGCTCTTACGGCAAAACTAATATCAGAATTCGTCAAGAACGCTCTTTGCGCTTTTTCTTCATCGATAATAACGTTTATTTCTTTAGGACCCAAATTATAACTGTCAGAAATATCTTTAACCCCTTCTAATTCAGATAAATAATCTTTAATTTCATTAACAATTGTCATAATTTCATCAAAATTATCACCTCTAATCCTAACATCTATCGCTCTACCTACCGGAGGGCCTTCCTTAAACTCCTGGAAATAAATCTTCTCCACTCCCTCCAGTTTAAGCCGCTCAAATATATTATTCATCTTTGGCCGTAACATCTCAACAATTTGAGCCGCGGTCTTATCACGCTTACCGGAAGGAGTAAGATATACCGTAATTTGGGCAAAATTACCGCCTCGTTTAGCGTTAGGGTCATAGCCCCTATCTTCACTAAGATTACCTACGGATGTTTCATAAGCGTCTAAATATTTTGGAGGTAATTCTTCAACTAACTTTTCAACAGGACTGATAAATTCATTTGTTTTTCCTAAAGACGTTCCAGTCACAGCTTCAAGCCTTATAGAAAACTGCTCTACCCCTTTCGCTGAAAAAAGAACAAACGGCATAAAAAGTTTAGCCATAACAATCGATGAAATAAACATCACAACTACAACACCAACAATTTTATAACGATGATTTAACGCTTTTTTAAGAATCGCGGTATATTTTATAAAAATCCATTTAAACCATCTACCTTCTTTATGCGACAGCTTTCCTTTCATTGGCCTGACAAAATCAGCTAAATGTGACGGAAGAATAAAAAACGCCTCTACCACCGACGCTAATAAAGCGATAATCACTACAAGCGGAATATACTTAATAAACCTTCCCAATAAACCACCCATAAGCATTAACGGCGAAAAAGCCACAATCGTAGTTAAAACTGTCGTCAATACCGGCCGCGCGACTTCATTTGTACCCAGTATAGCGGCTTCCTTCGGTGGAACACCCATCTCTATATGACGATTAACATTTTCAGAAATAATTATGCCGTCATCAACAATCATACCTAAAACCGTTATTAATCCAAACATGGTAATAAGATTTATTGTTAACCCTAATGCGTACATTATCCAAAAAGTAGCACACATCGCGATAGGAATTCCAATAGCGGTCATCACCGCTGAAACCGGAGGCAAGAACAAAAAAAGCACGGTAATAACTAATATTGAACCGATAATACCGTTTGACCTTAACACATTAAGTCTTCTTTTTACGTAATAAGATAAATCATACACCGCGGCTATTTTTAATTCTTTTGGTTTTCCTTTTTCAAATCGCCCTATTATCTTCTTAACATTATCAACTATTTTTATAATATCTCCTTTTTCTCTCTTTATTACTGTAAGAGTAACCGCTCTGCTGCCTAAAGACTTATTTAATATAATATCGTCTTCGAAAGTCTGCCTCACGACAGCCACATCTTTGACTTTAATCCAATTACCTAAATCATTAGCGCGAATAACCGTACTTTCTATATCTTCTTTTGTTCTTAACTCACTTTTAATTTTTACTAAAAACTCTTTACCTTCGGTTTCAATTTTTCCGCCGGGAGAATCCACATTTTGCAGTCCTACCACCCGCGCAAGCTCCTTAAATGATATATGGTAATCGGCCATCTTAGTTATATCCGGTTCTACCCAAAACTCTTCATCCCTCCATCCTATCCTTTCAACTGAAGAAACACCATTAATCTCTTCGAGTAAATCTCTTAATTCATCTGTATATTTACGCAAGATAAATTCATCAAGATCACCGCTTACAGCGACTTTAATAACCGGTATCTCTCCACTGGTAATTTCTGATACTATCGGACGCTCATCAACGTCTTCAGGCAAACCGGTTACCCTATCCACGGCTTTCTGAATATCATTGACAACTTTCTGAAAATCTTTTACATCACTAAGTACTTTAACTATAATAGTCGATATCCCATCATCGGAAGAAGAAACTATTTCTTCAACATTACTGACCTCTCTCAACTCCTTCTCAATGGGAACAGTAACTAACCGTTCAACCTTCTGGGCTGAAGCACCTCTAAATGACGTTACCACTGTAACCACATCAAAAGAAACGGGAGGAAACGCCTCTTTTCTCAGATGGGTAAGAGAAAAAAGACCGGCTATAATAATAAACACAGAAAAAAGGTTAACAAACAATGAATTTTTTACAGAAAACTGCGCGAATTTCATAAGCTATCCGCCTCCCAATACTTACTAAGTAAAATATTTTTATCTAAATCTAATCCTATATTACTTACTCTATACCTATAAAGAGCTGCCGCTTTAGATAACCTAGCCGCTAACACATCTTCTTCATACCTTATAATTAAATCAGAACTGGACCGGCCGTAACTAAGACGTTTTGCCTCTTCTTTTAACTTATCCTGCTGCAATTCTACAATTGACGAGTAAAGCCCCACCTCGTTTTTAAAAATATTAACATCCTTAACTCTATTATTGATTTCTTTAAGAATCAGGCGTTCCGTTCTCTTTAAAGACAGCAAGAGTTGTTCCTTTTCAAGATTTACTTGTTCTAAATCAGCTTTTGCTTCTCTATTTTCAAGAGGGATACGTAAATTCAACCCCACAAAAATTTCAGGATTATCGTTACCCGTGACATTGCCCCATGACTGCCTTAAATTACTGTCTAACCCATTTCTCTTATAAGAAGCCTCTAAATCAATCTGAGGCCAAAGAGCGTTTTCTTTTATCACTATATCGATATCTTTCGCTTTAAGCTTATTTTTAATTTTTTCATAATCCCTTCGTTTCTCGATAGCATCTTTTAGAGAATCATACAAATCAACACTAACCGGTGTTACTTCTAAAGAATCTAGGGCCTCAAGCTGTAAATTAAAATTACTTTCGCTCAATAAAAAAAGCAAATCATTCTTAGCTGCTTGCTTTTCTAACCGCGCCTCGATGACACTGTTTTGACGTACAACCACATTAACTTGAGCCGCCAATAAGTCCGCCCGTTCAACAAGTCCCAATTTATACTTTTTTTGATAAATCGAGTATAATTTCTGAGCTTCTTTTAACATATCTTCTGTTATTATTAGTTCTTCCCCTTTAAGAACAAACTTCCAATAAGTAACTTGTGCGTCATACAAGATTTTTTCTATATCAATTAAAGACGTATACTCAGAATTATCAATATCAATTTTGGTAATCTCAATATTGGCGCGATCAGCTATTCCAAAGAAATTTTTACCTAACTCCTGAACAACTAAAACTTCTGCCGCCGCTTCATTAATAGGATTCATCGTACTAGTCAAAGAATCTGATTTAGTAGTTACGTTAGAACCGCCAACTGTAACCGTTGTCCCCGTTGGCAATTTCTTCTCTAACTCAACTGAATAAGATTTCTCAATAATCTCACTACCTAAAAGAGTTGAAGACTTAGCGCTCTTATCTTTACTATATTCTATACTCGCGTTTATAAAGGCGTCAAAAATTGATTCTTCCCGAGGTAAATCCGTTCTCTTTATATAAGCGTCGAACTTAGCAATTTGAATATCCAATGAATTTTGCAACGCCAGCCTGCTTACATCTTCTATGGATATTTTTTTTAGTTCAGTTTTTTTCTGAGAATCGACAAAATTTTCCGCGAAAATCCCCAAATTAAAACTAAGACACATCAAAAATAATAAAATTATATTTTTCATCATCTTCTCACTTCTTTATTTTACTATTGGTAAATATTATAAATACGTCGGGGAAGGACGCAAGCCCCTCCCCTACAATTTTTGATATTATTTGTTCATTACAAATGAATGGTCGATATATTATTTAACGATTCTATATGTAGTATAGGCAAAATTAATATTTTCCTGTTTCCGAAACTCTTCTAAAATAGACTGGCAAAGCCGATCTTGGGTCATACGCCGACTTTGCGCTTGTGTCAGATACCGCAGGGTCAACTCTACCCCGCTATCTTTAATATTCACATAAACTATCGGTGTTAAATGCTCATAATAAATCATGTATTGCTTCGTCATAGCAACAATTCTTTTCTTAACTACCTGATCTAGACCTTTTACTTCCTCTTGTCCCTTATGCAGCATGATTTCTTTAGCTTTATTCCAATCACTTTCGAAAGTTACTAAAATCCTTATTTCATTCCAAATAAACTCAAAACCCCGGCTATAATTATAGTTTTCCTTTTTAAACATAGCGCTGTTAGGAATATTAACTATTCGACCCGTACTCTGATCAGCATCCACCCAATTACCTAATTCTAATAGTGATGTTTGAAAAAGACGCAGATCAATAACATCCCCCTTAACACCGCCTAATTCTATTCTATCTCCCACTTCAAAAGGCCGGCGCACAATTATAAGAAACCACCCCGCCATACATAATAACGCCTCTTGCAAAGCTAACGCGATACCGGCGCCAATTACACTCAAAAATATCGTTATCGAACTAAGATTCTGCAGCCAAACAAGAAATATTACTATTAATATCGCGGCATTAATAAAATAAGCCGCGTTTTTTCTTACAACATGGCGGCCCTTAACATCCTTCATGCGCCTGTTAATAATATTCACTAAAATAAATAATATAAAATACCCTATAATGATAACGGCTACTGTCTGAATAACTTTATTACGTATAATATTAAATTGCTTTTTAAGCGTTGCCTCTGCCACCGCCGCTCTTTCTTTCGCCAGAATCAACTCATCTTGGGCGACCTTTGCTTTACTTTCGGATGATTCCATTTTTGATTGGGCTATCTTAACTTGCTGCTGCGCGGCTAAAGCTTCTTTTTCTTTTTGACTTGCCTGAGCGAACGCTTTCTTAACCTCTTCTCGGGACGCGGCAACCTCTTTTAGAAGCCGCGCTTCTTCTTTCGCGGTTTGAGCTTCTTTGATTTTCACCTCCGCTTTCTTCTTTTGTAATTCCACTGCTTTCTTCTGAACCTGAAATTCTTTTTGAGCAGCTTCGGCATCAGAGCGCGCCTGACTGGCATCACCAACTGCCCCCTCAATGGGTTCACTCTCTTGAGCGAAGTCTGATGAAACGGGTACTTCTTGCGCCGCTAAATTCATATGTCCGCAAAAAAGACCAGCGAAAATACTAACTATAAAAACATTTGCTATCTTCTTCAATAAATTTTTTTTCATAATCTTCTCTCTCTCAATTTAAATTATTTAATAATAAAATAGAAACCCTCTTCTCGTTTATATTATAAATCTAAACGATAAGGATTTAAAGCTATTTTTTGGTTTGATTTTTTTTGGTTTGATTTAAATGAAGAAAAACGGACAGACCTGAACCCTACTCTTATTTTTTCTGTTTCTTTTCTTCTACTATTTTCTTAGCGATTTCGCCGAGAACCTGTTCATACTTTTTAAACTGCATTGAACAATTAGCGCGACCGCTGCTTAAAGACCGAAACGTAGTCGCGTAACCAAACAATTCCGCTAAAGGAGCCTCTGCTGAAATAATTTTCTGGTTACCTTTAGAATCTATGTTTAAAATCTTACCTCTTCGCGAACAAATGTTTCCGACCAGGTTACTAACGTACTCCTCAGGGGTAGATAGCTCTAACGACATGTACGGCTCAAGCAATATGGGAGAGCATTTCATAAAAGCTTCTTTAAACGCGCCTATAGCGGCTAATCTAAACGCGATTTCCGAAGAATCTACATCATGGTAGGATCCGTCAACTAAGTTAATACTAACATCTATAACCGGGTACCCGGCATAAACACCTCTAGCAATAATTTCTTTAAATCCTTTTTCTATCGCGGGAATATATGATTTAGGAATACGGCCGCCGGTAATGCTGTCTTTAAATAGAAATCCTTCCCCGCTTTGCGCCGCGGACATCTCAATAACAACGTGACCATACTGGCCGCGGCCACCACTCTGTTTAATATGCTTATATTCCTGAGTAACCTTAGACCGAACAGTTTCTTTGTACGCGACTTTAGGCGGACTTACCTGGGCGTCTACCTTAAATTCTTCTTTCAACCTATCCACAATAATTTCAAGGTGCAGTTCACCCATCCCTGAAAGAATAATTTCTTTTGTCTCTTCATCAGTATGAACCTTAAATGTCGGATCTTCCTCAGCTAATTTAATTAATCCTTTACTAAGTTTATCCTGATCGTTACGGCTCGTTGGTTTAATACTAATTGATATTACCGGTTCAGGAAATTCTATGGATTCCAACACTATCGGATTATCAACATCACAAAGAGTATCTCCGGTTATTGTATTAGATAAACCAACTACAGCGGCAATATCCCCAGTAAAAATACTATCTTTATTCTCTCTTTGATTAGCGTGCATCTGTAAAATTCTGCCGATTCGTTCTTTCTTGCCTTTTACAGAATTGAACACATAGGACCCAGCCTTTAACGCTCCAGAATAAACCCTCACGTAAATAAGCTTTCCTATATGCGGGTCAGCTTGTATTTTAAAAGCTAGGGCGCAAAACGGCTCATTATCTTTAGCATGTCTTTCTACATCCTTATCAGACCCCTCAGAATCCTTACCCATAATCGCGGGAAGATCCAACGGCGAAGGAAGGTATAAATTCACAGCATCAAGCAAGTTTTGAACTCCTTTGTTTTTAAAAGCAGACCCGCATAAAACGGGAACACATTTGTTATTTACTGTACCTTTACGAATAACCCTCCATAAGTCTTCCTCGATAACAGACTCCTCAGATTTCAAATATTTCTCCATCAATGCTTCATCTAAAGCGACTGCTTTCTCTATCATAATATGGCGGTATTTCTTAGCTAATTCTTGAAAATCTCCAGGAATGTCTTCTTGGTGACAGTCTTTGCCTTGAGTTTCATCTTTGTAAATATAAGCTTTCATTTTAATAAGATCAACTATTCCTCTAAATTTATCTTCAGCGCCAATGGGAATCTGTATAGCAAAAGCGTTAGCTCCCAGCTGATCTTCAATATCCTGTAAAACAGCAAAAAAATCCGCCCCCATCCTATCCATCTTATTCACAAAAGCTAACTTTGGAACATTATACTTATCAGATTGGCGCCACACTGTCTCTGACTGCGGTTCAACTCCGCCCACCGCGCAAAAAACAGCAACCGCCCCATCAAGCACCCGCAGACTCCTTTCAACCTCAACCGTAAAATCAACGTGACCGGGAGTATCAATAATATTAATTCGGTAATCTTTCCACCGGCAAGTCGTTGCCGCCGAAGTTATAGTAATTCCCCTTTCCTGCTCCTGTTTCATCCAATCCATTTGCGCGGCACCGTCATGCACTTCCCCAATCTTATGCGATATGCCGGTATAAAATAAAATTCTTTCAGTCAAAGTTGTCTTACCCGCGTCAATGTGAGCTATAATACCAATATTACGCAACATTTCTAAATTAAACTCGCGTTTTGGTAAATCTTTATTATTTTGTATCGGGCGGACACAGGGGTCCGCCCCTACAATTCCTGGTTTATCCTTATCACTTTCTCGCTCCTGCTGCCTACTGCTGGCCTCTTCTTTTTTAGATTCAACGGACGATTGCGCCGACGTCTGACCTTGCTGTTCTAACTGCTGTTTCATATTCTGTACCGCGCCAACTCCCACTTCTACTACTTCTTCTTTCTCTTCTTCTGTTTTTCTGTTTCCTATCTCTTGCTCCTCTTTCTCAGATTTCTCTGAATCCTGAGAGCTGAAGCCTGAATCCTCTTTTTGCTTCCCTTGACTCTCTTCTCTCCCATCTCCTATCTCCTCTCTCCTCTCATATCCAACTTGACCATCTTCTATATCCCCTGACCCTTGCTCCTCTTTCTTATCTCTCTGTAATTCTTTCGCTTGTTTCTCTTTTTCTTCCAACTGTTCTCTTAACAACTTAAACCGCATATCAAAATGATCATATTCTTCCTGCAATCTATCATATTTTTCTTCAAGCATGTCATATTCGTCTTTAGATATCCACCCACTTTCGTCCTGTTTCTTCTTAAGTTCAGCAACTGAGTAAGCGTGTTTCTTAGATTCCTGAACATACTTATCCGCTTTTGCTGATATAGCCTGTACCTGATCAACCATCTCTCTATTCTTATCTTGTAAAGACTTAATTAAATCTTGAGTCTCCTTTAAATCTTTATTAGTCTTCACATTATTAGAAAACGCTGTCTCGACTTCTTTTTCTTTATCCAATAACTTTTTCTGTAACGCCGAATATTTATCCTGTACCTGCTTAATCGCGTCCTGACCCCTATTAATCCATTCCTGCTGCCTTTGAATTTCACTTTTTAAACCAGCCTCGCGGTCATTAACTGCCTTAAATTTGTTCTGCATACTTTCACATTCATTCTTTTCTTTATCTACCTCATCTTTTAAAGATTCAATCTGTCCGTTCGATTTTTCTAACCGTTCCCTTAAAGACTGCGCCCGTTGTTGAAGGTTTAGCATCTGCTGGTTTTCTAAATTTTTGTTTTTTGACGCGACCTTGCGGGATTGATATGTGGAAGCATTAGTATCTGAAGAAAACAGAATATAAGCCACTGAAATAACCGCTACACCCATCAATATTAATAATAGAATAATCATAATAGCTTATTAACCCCTCTTTTGACAAAAAAAAGCCGAATACTTATGATATTCGGCAACCCGGTCATCCCTAAACGAAAGACGATAGATGTCAGATGAGGGACGATTTTAATTTTCCATCTTTCGTCCTTCTTCCTTCATCCTTCGTAAATAACCCCGCGGCTTTGCATTTACCCCCAACAATAAGGAAAAATGCCCTTATCGTATCATAAACTGTATACTGAAATATACCATATATAACTAGCTAAAACAATCTTTAGCCAAAGAGGGAATGGAAGCGTTTACAAAAGTAGAAACCGGAAATTTAAAATGAATTTTTATATTTTCTTCACGGCTATCCATCCGGACATCAAGACGCGCGCAAAAGAACTTTTTACTATCTCTTTTATTCCACTTTCCTAAACAAATATTTCCCTAACTGATTCCACGTCTTTTCTCCTACCACACCATCTACTTTAAGACCGTGAGCAGATTGAAAGCTGCTTACGGCTTTATCCGTTTTGGCTCCTTTCTTACCGTCAATAGCTCCCGGATCAAATCCCGCGTTTTTTAACGCGAGCTGTATCTGTTTCATATCAACTTTACTAAGATAAATAACGTTAGCGCTATTAATTAGGTTTAGTTCTTCCCATGTTTTTTTATCAATATAACCGCTAACGTTGAGACCATAATCTCTCTGAAATGCCTCTAGAGCTCTGCGCGTGTTTGAACCTAACTTACCATCAACAGAACCTAATGAATAACCAATCTCCCTTAAAACCACCTGTACTTCTTTTACTTTAGGATTATATTCAGTTATATTACCAAATATCTTCTTTTCCTGAGCCATTTCTTTATGAACAATTTTAAGCAGGATATCACACCCCTCACAAGAAAAAGAAAAACACAGCAAAATTAAAAATTTTATAATTACCCTATTCATCCCCATTCCCACATTATCGTTCACAAAAAAGCCTGGCTTTTTTTGTGAACGATAATTCCTCTATTCTATACACTATAATTTCGTTGTTTACTAATTTCGTAACAAAATACCGCTGCAGCCGCGGTGACATTAAAAGAAATAGGCGCTCCCCGCATGGATATGCTTACTGATAAATCTAGGTGTTTACATACTCCATATCTAACTCCTATGCCTTCAGACCCTAACACCAAACATAACGGTTGAGGCAACTGAACCCCGGATAAATCCTTTCCTCCCTGGACAATGGCACCGGCAACCCAATACCCACAACGCTTAACCTGAATTAACGCCGCGGAAATATTTGAAACCATAGAAACTGAAACAAAATTCTCTCCGCCGCAAGCAATATGCAAAACCGTTTCTGTTACAGAACAAGCCTTATGCTTTGGTATAACAATCGCAAACCCTCCAAAACAAGCAGCAATCCTCATTATAGCGCCTAAATTCTGCGGATCGTATATCCTATCTAAGAATATAAGAGTTTTCTTATTATTACCTGGCTCATAAACTAAATCTTCAAAAGACACATATTGGAAGGATTCGACTTGAGCGATAATACCGCCTAAATTATCGGCACGCTTCATTCGGCATAATTGTTTTTTAGTTACCTGTTCGTGAGGAATTTTTAAAGATTTGATCTTTTTTATTATCCGCGGATCATCAAAGTTATCCTGCAAAAAAATTTTTCTTATACTCCTAGAATTCACTCCCAGCCGCTCATTGACAGAATTCTTTCCGTATAAATACATTGTTTTTCTCATTGGTTTATTTTATAGGGTCATGGGGCAAGGGTCAAGGGGCAAGAAATAGAATATATAAATTTTGTAGGGGAGGGTTTGTAACCCTCCCGGATAATACAATTCAAAATAATAATTGGTAAATGGTAAGAATTATTTACCTTCGATTTTCTTCTTTTCAGCGATAACTTTTTCTGCCATATCAAAAGGAACTTCTATGTATTTTTCAAAATGCATGGAATAATTAGCCCGTCCGCTGCTTAACGATCTCAAATTTGTCGCGTACCCAAACATCTCAGATAACGGCGCCTCTGCCGCAATAATCTGCTGATTACTTTTCAACTCCATACCTAACACTTTTCCTCTCCGTGAACAAATGTCACCTACAATACCGCCAACGTATTCCTCCGGAGTGGTAACCTCGATTGACATATGCGGTTCAAGAAGAATCGGCGCGCATTTAGAAAAAGCTTCTTTAAAACATCCTCTGGCTGCTAACCTAAAAGCCATCTCCGAAGAATCAACATCATGATAAGACCCATCAATGAGCGATACTTTAACGTCAACCACCGGATAACCGGCATAAATCCCTCTTTTCATCGTCTCTATTACGCCTTTTTCTACCGCGGGAATATATTCTTTAGGAATCCTGCCGCCTACTATCTTATTCTCAAACTCAAAACCTTCTCCGGGATTCCTCGGAGCTATTTTTAAAACAACGTGACCATACTGTCCACGCCCTCCCGTCTGCTTTATATGTTTATAATCGTGAGTTATTGACTTTATAATTGTCTCTTTATATGCTACCTTGGGCCTGCCTACTATAGCCTCAACACTAAACTCATGCTTTAACCTATCTACAA
This sequence comes from Candidatus Omnitrophota bacterium, assembly GCA_018818105.1. Lineage (GTDB taxonomy): Bacteria > Omnitrophota > Gorgyraeia > Duberdicusellales > 4484-171 > JAHISK01. The sequence continues at coordinate 12,193 of JAHISK010000083.1, forward strand.
TAATTTCAAGATGCAATTCCCCCATACCAGAAAGGATTGTTTCGTCAGTCTCTTCATCAGTCTGAATTGTAAAAGTAGGGTCTTCTTCTGATAATTTAGATAACCCCTTTCCTAGCTTATCTTGATCCGTCCGGCTTTGCGGTTTAATACTAATTGCCATAACTGGCGCTGGAAACTCTATCGCCTCAAGAATGATAGGACTATCTTCGGCACAAAGAGTATCACCTGTAACGGTACGATCTAATCCTATTGCCGCGGCAATATCTCCCGCGAAAATATCTTCCCTGTTTTCTCTCTCATTAGCGTGCATTTGTAGGATTCTTCCTATACGCTGCCGTTTATCCTTAGTCGAATTTAATATATATGTTCCCGCTTTAAGGGAGCCTGAGTATACTCTAAAATAAACAAGTTTTCCCATATGAGGATCTGTTTGTACTTTAAAAGCCAGCGCGGAAAAAGGCTCATCATCTAACGGTTTACGCTTAATCACTTGAGTCTTTTCTAACGAATCGAATCCTTCAACTTCTCCAATATCTACCGGAGAAGGAAGATAGAATGTTACCGCGTCTAATAATTTCTGTACCCCTTTATTCTTAAAAGCCGACCCGCAAAGTACAGGAACAATTTTGTTAGCAATAGTTCCTTTACGAACAACACTCATTAGCTCTTCTTTTGTTATAGCATCTTCAGACTCTAAATACTTTTCCATTAACGAATCTTCCAACTCTACGGCTTTCTCTACCATAATATGGTGATATTTTTTAGCAAGCTCTATATAATCAGAAGGAATTTCTTCTACATGAAAACTCTTTCCTAAAGAATCATCTTCATAAATATAAGCTTTCATTTCTATAAGGTCAATTATACCGAGAAAGTTATCTTCAGCGCCAATAGGAATTTGCAAAGGAATAGCATTAGCGCCAAGATCAGATTCGATATTTTTAACAACAGCAAAAAAATCCGCGCCTACTCTATCCATTTTGTTAACAAAAGCAAGCTTAGGTACGTTATACTTATCGGACTGACGCCAAACTGTTTCCGATTGCGGTTCAACTCCGCCTACAGCGCAAAACACAGCAATCGCCCCATCTAACACACGCAGGCTTCGTTCAACTTCAACGGTAAAATCAACGTGACCGGGAGTATCTATGATATTAATTCGATGTTCTTTCCAAAAACAAGTGGTAGCAGCTGAGGTAATAGTAATGCCGCGTTCCTGTTCCTGTTTCATCCAATCCATCTGGGCGGCACCGTCATGGACCTCACCAATCTTATGAGACCTGCCGGTATAAAACAACACTCTTTCAGTCAAAGTAGTTTTACCCGCGTCTATATGCGCCATAATTCCTATATTTCTTACTTTTTCTAGACTAATTTGACGACCCATACTACAATTTCTCCTCAAGAAAATCCCCTTTAGGGAATAATTATTTAGATTTTTAGTGATGAAAAGAAAAAGCTATCCCTTCTTACACCGCGTTAAAAATCTTTCGTTTATTACAATTACCACGAAAAGCTAACATTATGGCGCTGTTGCGAAATAACGTTTTCTGTCATTCCTGCGAAAGCGGGAATCCAGAATCCATTGATTCCATTAATGTTTTGGATCCCCGCTTTCGCGGGGATGACACTTTTGGGGTATTTCGCAACAGCGCCATTATATGCGAAAATCGAAAAAAAGCAATGTATTTTTGTATTTTTGTGTAATGGGTGAGTCTTTATGGGATTCCTACGGAAGGCAATAATGATATAGGGTTAACATTGGAATTTTTAGCAAATTCTTCCAGTGTCCACAAGAACCATTCTTCAAGTGTCTGATTTTTTA
>JAHISK010000084.1 GCA_018818105.1 Candidatus Omnitrophota bacterium
GAGTCAGTGTTTTGCTTTCAGCTTCCTTCAGATTCTACCTCACGATAGACACCCTTGCTGTTCAGCTAATGATTCCCCACACCGGGCTCATAGAGGACTTTCACCTCTTAGTCTTTGCGCCATGCCGGGCGCACATTATTAAAGGAACGGGCAGGCCCGTTCCCTACAGAATCATTGATAATAATTATTCCGTGTATATGATTGGGCATAATAATGAATTGATCTAATCCTATACCTATATGATGATTTGGTAAATCCCACCAGGATTTCTTTGCGATATTCCCACACTGGCTTAATATCATTTCATCATTTACAACCTCACCGAAAATATATTCACGGTTATAGATACAGATAGTTACGAAATAATATCCATTGCTAGAATAATCATAATTATTTAACCGGTTTTGTTTTCGGGATTTAAATTGTCTCATCCTATTTAATCATAACGCCTGAGCTCAACGGTTGGAAACGTACAGCGTTTACAATACGCTGAAGCGATTTGTTATCTGATCAATTTAAGGCTACTTCCATAATTTTTCTAGAGCCATCTAGCTCTTTCCCAATTAAAAATGCCCCACCCTCATTCTTGCCATTTTCTTTCTTTACTCTCAAAAGATCAATATCATTATCAGACAGTTTTATATCTCTATATATCAACCATAATTTCTCACCATTTGACAAAACACTCTGTCCCAGTAAAACAAAATCGTTATTACTTCCAGGCCAACCGATCATCATGTGCTGTAAAGTATGTTCTAATATAACTCCAATCTCTTTCGCGTAACCATTAGGTGAAGCATCTATCCAATGTGTTTTTTCTCTATTTTTTTTTGGTTCATACGTCCTTAACTCAGAGCTAGGAATCATTATTCTCAAGACTAGTGTAAAATCTGACTTTAAGTTATTTTTCGGGCAAATCCACTTCTCAATAATATTACCTTGAGAACATTTTATATGGTAATTCCCAGATTTATGTAAACTTACTTTAAGTCTATCCCCGCAATTTCTTTCGAGAAAATAAATCTCATTATTGCTGTGCCATAATTTCCATGTACGAGAAAAAAGACCAGTTTTATTTTTAACTCCAAATCTTATCTCAAAATGATTATTTTTATTCATTATTTTTCTCAGATAACAACCAACATATGAAAGCAGTTTTTTTTATACTACTTTTGCTTTGTCCTTTTACTCTCATCCGCGTTTTATCCATAATGACATATTATATAGATTCTATATAGCGCGGGTAAATTGACGAGAGCAGAAATGAGTATTAAGTTTGGTGATAGTTTGGATAAGATTTTTATTAGGCGCCAATCCCTATTTCTTAGTTTGCTTGGCAACTGAATCTATGCCCTTCTTTACAGCTTCGGGATCGCCTAAGTAATAGTGTTTGATAGGTTTGAGATTTTCATCTAATTCATATACTAAAGGTATTCCGGTAGGTATATTTAAATTAACTATGTCCTGATCAGACACATTATCAAGATATTTAACTAACGCCCTTAAACTGTTTCCATGCGCGGCAATCACGACTTTCTTACCACTCTTTATAGATGGAGCTATAACGTCATGCCAATACGGCAGGAATCTATCCACGGTATCTTTCAGACACTCGGTTACAGGCAACTCACTATCCTTTAACTCTTTATAGCGTTCGTCTTTCCCGGGAAAACGCTCATCATCCTTAGTTAAGGAGGGCGGCGGCGTATCATAACTTCTTCTCCAAACTAATACTTGTTCCTCTCCATATTTATCCACTGTTTCCAGTTTATTCAATCCCTGCAACGCGCCATAATGTCTTTCGTTAAGACGCCATGTCCGAAAAACAGGAATCCATTCCAGATTCATACCTTCTAACACTATCCATAACGTCTTAATCGCTCTCCTTAAAACTGAAGTATAGGCGAGATCAAAGGTAAATCTTTCCTTTTTAAGATACTGGGCGGCTAAACTCACCTCTTTTTGACCTTTATCAGATAAACCAACATCCGTCCATCCCGTAAATATATTTTTTAAATTCCAAACACTCTCTCCATGTCTTAATAAAACTACCTTATACATTACATCCCCCCTTCAGTCTTCTGTCTTCTATCAGCATTTCGAAAATCCACAAGAATCACATACCACACACCCTTCCTGATGCCGTAAAGCTAAACCGCAATCAGGACACACACCAACAACGCTAGAATTCAAATTACTTCCTCTTACTTTTGCTAAAACCGGCTCTTCTTTACGCTGAAGTTTAACCTCTGGCTTAATAAGGTTCCTTTGATCCATAACCCGTTTCTCTAAAACTCTGGCGATGGCATCGGCGCAAGAAAATATCTTCTTCCCATTGGCCCAGGAAGGAGAAGGACATCTTATTCCTTTAAGCTGTTCAACAACTACTTTCATATCAATTTTCCCTCGTAAGGCAAGAGATATTAGCCGTCCTATAGCCTCAAGCTGCGATGCCGCGCAGCCTCCCGCCTTGCCCATCTGAGTAAACACCTCAAAAAGATGACCTTCTTCATCTTGATTAACCGTAATATAAAGGTTTCCACATCCAGTAGTAACTTTAGTCGTAGTACCTAAAATAACTTCCGGCCGAGGCTTAGGTAAAGATACAGAAAAAGCCTTCTCTTCTTTCTTATCATCCTTCTTATCCACAGTAAGAACCTGAACACTCCGAGAACCATCTCTATAAACGGTTATTCCTTTACACCCTAATTTATAAGCAAGCAAATATGCTTCTTTTACATCTTCAACACTTGCGGTATTAGGCAAATTTATTGTTTTAGAAACTGCGTTATCAGTAGATTCTTGAAACGCGGCCTGCATTTTTATATGCCATAAAGAAGATATCTCCAATGCCGTCTTGAAAACTTTCTTTAAGCTATCGGGAATTTCTTCCATTTTTTGAAGACTTTCTCCGGCAGCAAGTTTTTTCATTAACTCTTGAGAATAGATTCCTTTCTTCTTTAACACATATTCAAACGAGGGATCAACCTCTAGCAGTTTTTCTCCTTCCAAAACATTACGGAAATAACAAAGAGCATAATTCGGTTCAATTCCTGATGATGTAGGCCCCGCGATAATACTTATAGTACCGGTAGGCGCGATTGTCGTAAGAGTAGCATTTCTTATTCTTAAACCTCTTTTCTCCCAAACACTACCTTTCCAGGCAGGAAAGGTTCCTCTCTCTTTTGCTAATAAAACGGATTCATCTTTAGCATTATCATAGATAAATCGCGCTACTCTCTTCGCGCAATCAATAGCTTCATCGCTATCATAAGGAATACCCAAAAACCCTAACATTGTGGACCATCCCATAACTCCTAAACCTATTTTTCTTGTTTTTAAGGTATTTTCTTTTATTTGAGGAAAGGGAAACTTATTGGCGTCAATTACATTATCGAGAAACCGAACAGCCAAACCTACGGTTCTTTTTAACTTTTCCCAATCTATGGTAAAACCATCAGCTGTTTCTTTAAGCATCTTAGATAAATTTATAGAACCCAGATTACAGCTTTCATAAGGCAATAACGGCTGTTCGCCACAAGGATTAGTACTTTCAATTTTTCCTAATTCAGGAGTAACATTAGTATCGTTTATCTTATCGATAAATATAATTCCCGGTTCCCCATTCTTATGCGCGTATGTAGCGATTAAATCAAAAATTTGACTAGCGTTTACTACCCCATTTATTTCTTTTGTATGAGGCCCTATTAAATTAAAATCGCCCCCTTCCAAAACTTTCTCCATAAACTCTTTCGTTATCGCCACAGAAATATTAAAATTTGAAATATCACCTTCTATCTCTTTACACTTTATAAAATCTAAAATATCAGGATGATCAATTCTTAATATTCCCATATTCGCGCCGCGACGAGTCCCTCCCTGTTTTACAGCTTGAGTCGCGGCATCAAAAACTTTCATAAACGAAATAGGACCAGAAGCAACTCCTCCAGTAGATTTAACTGTACTATTTCTTGCTCGAAGGCTTGAAAAACTAAACCCCGTTCCTCCTCCCGTTTTATGAATGAGCGCCGTTGCTTTTATAGCGTCAAAAATAGATTCCATAGAATCTCCAACAGGAACAACAAAACAAGCGGAAAGCTGCCCTAATTCTTTATCAGCATTCATCAACGTAGGAGAATTCGCCATAAATTCCAAATTAGATAATATGTTAAAAAAACTTTTTTCTACTTCTTTTACTTTATCAGCACCGGCATTATACTTCTTCTCAACGGAAGCCATTGCTGAAGAAACACGCTGGAGAAGCTGCAAGGGAGATTCTATCACTTGCCCTTTTTCATTTTTCTTAAGATATCGTTTCTTTAAAACAATAAGCGCGTTAGAAGAAAACTTTAAACTATCCTCCATAATAAACCGCCTCCTTTCAATGATCCGCCATAGGCGGAGAATTTCCCGACTTCCTTAATATACTATCAAGGCATTTCGGGATCCCGATACGAAGTATCGGGATCCCGTACCGAACGAGCAAAGCGAGTTCTGGTTCGGGGTTATAATTTTTACAATTAACAACTTTTCGAACTTTTCGAAGGGAATGATTTTAGAATACCATGCCTTCAATAACCTGTCAAGAAATACTATATATAGTATTTCAATTAATTAGGGGTACAACATGTAGTGATGGGCATGTGCTACCGACTTTGGCAATATCTACTTTATAAAGCTTACTGTATCCCGAACAATAAGCTCTGTATCTAAAATAACTTTCTTCTGTTCAGTCTTGCCATTAACTAATTCCTCTAATATATCAACTCCTAATTGAGTCATTTCCCCAAATGGCTGTCTTACAGTAGTAAGCATAAGATTCCCATAAAGACATTGAGGATTATCATCAAATCCAATTACACTTAAATCTTTGGGAACATTAATCTTTCTTTCCTCACAAAAACTTAAAACCTCACTGGCCACATCATCACTACAACAAAATACAGCAGTAGGAACATCTTTTAACCCGAATAGTTCCTCCATCCTCTCTCTGGCTTCTTTACGGGAAAAATTTGTTCCTTTAATATAATCTTTATTTATATTAATTCCATTTTTCCGCAATGCCGATTTGTATCCTTCTAATCTTTCTTGAGAACATTGAACAAATAAAGTTCCTGTGAGATGAGCGATTCTTTTATGTCCATGATGAATTAAAAATTCTGTCGCTTCATATGCCCCTTTAAAATTATTTATAGTAACATAACTAACATTTTCTTCTTCTATTTTTTTATTTAATACTACGATAGGAATTTTATCTTTTAATAATCTTTCAAATTGTTTTTCATTCTCGATAACGTCCGCGAAAATAACCCCATCAACTAATGAATCTTTAAAATTATTTTTTTTCCAAAAAACATGCAAATGCAAATCAATTTCTTTATCATTTAACGCCGCGGATACCCCTCTTATCATTTCCATAGCATAAAAAGAATAGAAAATTCCTTCATATCCAGGAATAATCAAACCAAATATATTAAGCCTGCCCCCGGCTAAACGGCGAGCAAAAATAAAAGGGCGATAATCAAGATCTTTTACTGCCTTTTCTACTTTACTTCGATTTTCTTTTTTTAAAGAGGAAGGATTATTAAGAAATCGCGAAACAGTAGCAATTGAAACACCAGCTAGCTTAGCAACTTCTTTAATTGTATTTTTGGAAGACACAGATTTATCACTATAAATTTATTATGTAGCGACCGCGGATTCGCGGCCGCTACATAATATTAATTACCCACCTACAACTATATCGCCTTCTCTAATAGCAGTTCGAGTTTCTTTAATGTCGGCGGCAGATATTTCTTTTCTTGTCTCAATCACTTCAACTGTACCGACTTCTTTATCTCCACGCATAACTTTCAACTGTACACCCGGCTTTATACCCGAAGCTTCCCCTAAATCTAAGACCACAAACTTTTCATCTTTATTAACCGCAATCACTTCACCGCGAAAACCTTGTAATTTTGTAGATTCCGGTTTTACCACAATAGGCGGCAACTCAACCGCTGTTGATTCTTTCATTCCTGAGCGCTCACTATAAGCATCGCTTTTAACTGCCTGATTAAGCTGATCTTTCAATTCTTCAAAAACTAATGATTTCTCTCTTAATAAATTTTCCACATCAGAAACTTTTCTTTCTAAGACTTGTCGTCTCTCTCTAGTTTCCTTCATAACATTCTGCACCTGCAATCGTTCTTTATTAGACAAAATAACTTCACGTTTTAATTCCGCGTTTTCATTACGCAACTGGTCTGCTTCTACTATTATTTTTCTTCTATCTTCCCGTTCATTAACAACATCCCTACTCATTATATCTATTGTTCTTGCTTTAAAAGAAATTGATCTTTCTAAATTTTCTTTTTCTCTAGTAAGTTCATCCGCTTTAAGACTTAATTCTTTATTTTCCGTTTCTAATCTTAATATATCATTACTCGCATCTAAATAATCCTGCCGCAATGAATCAAGCTCCGCTTCTATCTCAGCTTTAGTCTTAACAAAATCTATCCAATAGTCCTGAGAAGAACCTTTATTCGCTGAAATCGCTTCGCTTCTCTCTTCTCTTACCTCCTCTCTTTGCATGGAAGTTTCTAACGCTTGATGCCGAGGAGCGGTAGTCCTTAAACTTTCTAATTTTGCTAACAAATCTTCTCTTTCTTTAAAAATACTTTCATATTTTTTTTGCCACCTATCTTTATCGTTTTCTAGCCCTGTTAATTCATTTTCAACCTTACTCCATCTTTCTTCTAAATCCGTCTTCTCTTTCACCGCCCGGTCATACTTACCTTTTAACGTATTATTATTTTTAGACAACTCTTCTTTCTCTTTCTTTAAAGTTATATTCTCGCTCGTCAAAATTTGATTGTCTGTATAAAATTTATATGCTACGAACCCTACGCCAAGAATTATTATTAAGAAGACTATTGGAATGAATTTAGACTTGTCCATAATCACCTCCCTTTATAGTTTTAATTATAACATACCTCAGTATCATGTAAAGTTTTTTTTAAAATATAACTCTTAAATCCCTATATCATTATTATATATATATTTTTCTAATTCTCAATCTTAAATTTTAATTTTTTTATTTTTTCTGAAGGCCGAGACTTCCATCTCCGATGAATCCAACCCCACTGCCCAGGAAAAGCTCTTACCCACTCCTCTATTCTACGCGTAATATTTATCACATTAATAAGAATCATCTTATTTTTATCTTTATCTAAAATAATCGGCTCCCCCGGGAATAATTTTATACTATGGTTCCCATTGTTTTCTCTAGATATATATCCTGGAACAATTACTGCTTTAGTCCTTATGGCAAAAACAATTGGTCCTACAGGCGTAGCCGCTAATTTCCCAAAGAATTTAACCCATACCCCCCCTGTTCCAAAATTTTGATCCATTTGAATCATTACTATCTCATTTCTTCTTAACGCGTTGATAATTCCAATCACACATTCTTTCCGGGGATAGGAAAATATTGTTTTTACACCCGCCGTGTTTCTTAACTCCTGAAAATAATCTCCCGCTTTCGGATCCCGCATCGGCCGAACAACAACATTAACAGCATATCCCTCTTTAGCTAATTTCAAACTCATCAAAGGAAAATTACCTAAATGAGCGCTGACAATAATAACTCCCGTGCCATTCTCTAAAGCCTGCTTTAAATTATCTTCTCCCTGAATACAAACTTTATTTAAATATCGCTGATTCTTTAAAAAACATATTGCTTCTAACGCGCTCTGCGCCATAAAAACAAAAGAATCACGTGCTGTTTTTTTCTTCACGACATTATCCAAATGAGGAAATGCCATCGCTAACCCGTCCAAAGCAATTCTACGATGCCGACTCGCGATAAAATAGGCGGCACGTCCTAAAACACGCCCAAGAAAATAACTCCAGCCTAAAGGCAACGTACCATTTAAAAAAGTAAATGCTTGAATAGCGTACCAACTCAATTTTCGTCTGATAATCTGTTGCTTTTCTTTTTTCATAAGTCTAAAATTATAACATACCTACTACTTTTATCAACCCCCTATTTACTTATTTTGACGACTTCCATTGCTATTTTCATCTTTTTCTCCCTCACCTTTTATATCAACATGAACGATACATCTACCGAAGCCTTTGTGATGAACTTCCTTCTCAATATTATCAGCAACCTTATGCGCTTCCTCTAAAGAAAAAGACGGATTCATTTCTACATGTAAAGAAACAATTCTATTTTTTCCATAAGAATATACTTCAATAGCATGAACTCCTTCCACAAAAGAAAAAGAGCGAGCGATCATCCTTATCTCTTTATAAAACTCGGTAGATTCTTTTTTCCCTATAAGATTGCTGATAAACACTCTTCCTGTATTTATTCCCCATAAAATAATAATGGCTGAAACCAATATTCCCACAATAGAATCTATATATACCCATCCCCTTCTAACAAAAAATAACCCGACAACAACAGCAATACTTGTAACAACATCACTATAATGATGAAAAGCATCCGTCTTTAATATTGGGGAAGAAATTTTTTTAGAACATTTCTGTGTAACTGCTCCTAAAATTAATTTAATTACCGCGGTTGCCAAAATAATACCTATAAAAAAATAATTTACGGTTATTTCCCGCGGGAAAAAAAGTCGAACAAAAGAATCCTTAAAAAAACTAAAGCCTATTATAATTAGTACTAAGGAAAGAACAAGACCACCGACATCTTCAGCGCGCCCATGACCGAAAGGATGATCAGCGTCAGCGGGTTTTTTACTAATCTTTAAACTAAAAATTACTATTATAGAGGTAAAAAGATCCCCCAAACTATGAGCGGCATCACTCAAAATAGAAATACTATTAGAGAGAAATCCAATTATAAACTTTATGATAGCAATAAATAAATTAACCAGTACACTTAACCAGGAAACTTTAAAAGCCAGTGCATAATATTTATCTTTCATTTCTAAAAATAATAATACTTAATAATATTAATCCACAAAAAATAGGAAAAAATTCTCCCAAAACCTGATAAAGACCTTTAACTCTACCTAACGCAACCCGAAAATTACCTACACCCTCAAAAAAAACGGCTTTACCATCTTTCTCTAATTGTTCTATTCTACCTACCGAAGAAACCCACCCACTTATCCCTGTATTAGCACTTCTAACAATAGGTATCCTGTTTTCTATCGCCCTAAACACCATGATACCTAAATGCTGCCTTGCCTGAGGATTACCTCCAAACCAACCATCGTTCGTTATGTTTACTAAAAAGTCTTTCTCCTTAGAAAATCGCCAAACATGTGTCGGCAAAACATCTTCAAAACAAATAAGTACTGAGAAAATCTTATCTTTATAAGAAAATTTTTCATAAACGCTGCCCGCCGTCATATCACCAATAGCGTTTATTACATCTATAAACCTCAAAAACTTTCTTAACGGAACATACTCTCCAAAAGGAACCAATTTCATCTTAGAGTACTCTCCCATCAATAATCCTTTTTCATTAAACAAGTACGCGGCATTATAAAACTGCCCCGTCAATCGCTTTATCGCGCCGATAACAATAACCCTTTTAAACTCCCGCGTAAGATTATCTTTGATCCTATCGTTAGTTTCTTTAAAATTAGTATCAATTATATATGGCCAACTAGCTTCAGGAAAAACGACTAAAGAATCCTCTTTAGTTTGCTTTCCTAATTTATTTAGCGTAGCCACAATATCCTGTCCCGCCGATTCATCCCACTTCAATTGCTGTTCAATATTTGGCTGAACTACAGACACATCAACATATCCTGTAGGTTTTATACTATCAACCTTATAAATAGAATATCCAATGCTGCCAGAAATTATAGCCAGAACAATTAAAATCTTTGCCCAAAGATATTTCTTTCTAACAAAAATCCCCCAAATTAAAACATTGGACATAACAATAATAAAAGAGATTAATTTCACCCCTAATAAATCAGCCGGCTGAATAAGGTAAAGGTTCCTATATTGAGAATATCCTAAATTTATCCATCCAAATCCGCACCACACGTTTTCTCTTATGAACTCTAAAATAACCCACAGCGCGGGAATAGAAAACAAACTCCCAGGACGCCTGAAAAATAATCTACCCAGTAAAAAGAAAAGCACCGGATACACAGATAGATACAGCAACAACAAAACCAAACCTAATACAGTCACATTATTTAACCAAAAAATTACTATACCCGAAAAACTCAGCCCAAAAACAATACTACTCCAAATCCCATCTTTTAATTTACTTTTATTAACCACATAAATAAATGGCACTAAAGACACCCAAACAAGCCAAGAAAAATACGGCGAGTTAAAACCTAACCCCGTTAACACTCCACTAATTAAACATAACAATAATTTAACTTTCATAATAACTTAAACTTATTATTGAGATTCATAGAAATTCATTGAAACTTATAGAAATTCATCGTTAACAAATTTTCAAACAATTAATTTCGACAAATTTCACAAACGTAGTGAGTATATTTCAATAAATATCTATTATAATCTAATAATTATTGTCCACAACACTTCTTGTATTTCTTGCCGCTACCGCAAGGGCAAGGTTCATTTCTTCCCACCTTTTTTTCCGCGGATTTAGGCGCTGTTTTCTTTTGTGCAGGCTGCTCCTTTCCTAAAGGAGAATACTGTGAATGAATTAACTCCTGCTCAGACGGAACAAACACTCCTTTTCTTTCTTTGGGTGCCGAGATTTTTACCTTAAAAATAAAATCCACAATACTTTCCTTAACAGCAGTCATCATTTCTCTAAAAGCTCCATAAGTTTCTTTTTGGTATTCCACCAACGGCTCAGTATTAGCGTACCCGCGTAAATGAATACCCTCTTTTAAAGAATCTATAATTAGTAGATGCTCCTTCCACCTTGAGTCTAAACTCAACAATACAGCTACTCTTTCCATTTGACGCATCCCTTCTTGGCCACAAGTCTTTTCTTTTTCCTGATAAGCTAACTTTGCCTTATCTTTTATAAAAGATACTGTTTCTTCTACTCCCAAATTACTAATTTGGGAAGAATCGATATCAATATTAAACTTAGATTTCACCCAATGGCTAGCGCCTAAAAGATCGGGCTCTTCTTGAAAATACCCCGGGATGTTACTTTCAATAACTTCATTAACCATATCAAAAATATCTTCCTTAGACATCTCTCCTTTGAGAACCTGATTTCTTTGGCCATAAACAACTTCTCTTTGTTTATTCATTACATTGTCATACTGCAATAGTTGTTTTCTTATTTCAAAATTATGTCCTTCTACTCGGCGCTGAGCAACACCCATAGACCTATTAATAAGAGGATGTTCAATTGCTTCATTTTCAGGAAACCCTAATTTATCCATTAAAAAATAAATTTTATCTGATCCAAACAGACGCATCAAATCATCTTCCAAAGAAACATAGAACCGTGATGACCCTGGATCACCCTGTCTGCCTGAGCGGCCTCGCAACTGATTATCTATTCGGCGCGCTTCATGCCGCTGCGTACCAATAATATGTAACCCACCTAATTCTATAACTTTTTTCTGATCCTGATCAAACTTACCTTTATGTTTTAAATATAAATTATCGTAATCTTGCTTATAACTGGCATCTTGCGGATTAATATTATTTCTTCTTAAAAGATCTTTAATAAAATAATCAATGTTGCCTCCTAATATAATATCTGTACCACGACCAGCCATGTTAGTCGCGATAGTAATCTGACCCAACCTACCAGTTTGAGCAACAATATAAGCTTCATTTTCATGATACTTAGCGTTTAACACATTATGAGGGACCCCTTTCTTATTTAGCAGAAATGAAAGCACCTCAGAATCTTCGATAGAGGTAGTTCCCACTAAAACAGGCTGTTTCCTATTATGAAGTTCTACAATCTCAGCAATCACCGCGGCAAACTTACCTTTCTTGGTTTTATAAATCCTATCGGTAAAATTTGACCGTATCAAAGTCTTATTTGTAGGCATAGTTAATACGTCCAATTTATAAATATGCCTAAACTCATTAGCTTCGGTATAAGCGGTTCCAGTCATTCCTGCTAACTTCTTATACATCCTAAAGTAATTTTGTAAGGTTATTGTGGCAAGAGTTTGACTCTCCTCTTGAATCTTTAGCCCTTCTTTTGCCTCAATCCCCTGATGAAGCCCGTCGGACCAACGCCGCCCCGGCATAAGCCTACCGGTAAATTCATCAACAATAACAACCTTCCCCTCTTTAACAATGTAATCTTTATCACGACGAAACAACGACCGCCCCCTTAAAGCTTGCGTGATATAGTGAATCCATGAATTAGAAAACTGATCCGGCGTCTCTTCGGAAATACTCCCTACCCCCAACAGTTGTTCACACTTTTTCTCACCCTTATGCGTAAGATAGGCATTATGCGTTTTCTCCTCAACCACCGCGTCATAGGCGTCTTCTAATTCCTGAGGAAGCATCTTAACCTCGCTGCCATCCGTATGCTTTATCGTAACCGTACCATCTTTACTATCAAAACTCTGAATTATAAATTTAGTTTTAAGCTGTCTCACTATTTTATCGGCCATATAATATTTATCGACTGCCACCTCCGAAGGCCCCGATATAATTAAAGGGGTCCGCGCTTCATCAACTAAAATAGAATCAACTTCATCAACAACGGCATAAAAATGATTATGCTGAACTATTTGTTCAGCACTCATCACCATGTTATCCCTCAAATAATCAAACCCAAACTCATTATTCGTTCCATAAGTAATATCATAACCATAAGCTATCCTTCTCTCCTCTTTATCCATATCCTGCTGAATAACTCCGCATGATAACCCTAGGAATTCATAAATTGGGCCCATCCAATCCCTATCTCTTTTAGCTAAATAGTCATTAACCGTTACCACATGCACGCCTCGTCCCGCTAACGCGTTTAAAGATACCGCCAAAGTCGCCACCAACGTTTTACCTTCACCCGTAACCATTTCAGCAATCTTATTCTTATGAAGAGCAACTCCTCCCAAAATCTGAACGTCAAAATGACGCATTTTAACAGTTCGCCGCGCCGCTTCTCTCACCATGGCAAAATAAAAAGGCAATATTTCGTCAAGTTGGAGATTTGCTACTTTACTAAATTCATCATCAGATAAATTAGCGCACTTTTCTTTTATCATGGTTCTAAACTCAACTGTTTTATCTTTAAAAAAAATATCGGGTTTAGCCGCGATTTCTTCTTCGAAAGAATTAACTTTACTTACTATTCTAGATAAAGGAATGATTTCCTTTAAAGAAGGCGCGGGAATTTCTTTATTTAAAGAAATAAAAATCGCCGGCGTTAAAGAATCAATTTTTTTCTGATATTTTTTAAGAAAATAGTTTTTAAACATTTTTACCCTTTAATCTTTATAACTCCGATACACTTAGCAAAAAAAGAACTCCGTTATCAGCGTTAATTAGCGTTATTAAAATTAGCGGTTACTCGCGTTCTGCTTTAAATACGCGAAAATAAAATCATCTAGTTTGCCATTCAGAACTCCCCAGGCATCATGATTCTCTAGATTAGTTCTATGATCTTTCACTAAAAGATACGGATGCAAAACATACGACCGAATCTGTGATCCCCACTCTATTTTCTGTTTCTTGCCCGAAATATTTTCCAATTCTTTTCTCTTCTCTTCTTCACGCTTTTCATACAACTTTGCTTTTAACACACTCATTGCCGCGTACTTATTTTGATGCTGCGACCGCTCATTTTGACTACCGACTATAATACCGGTAGGCAAATGAGTTATCCTTACGGCAGAGTCGGTAACGTTGACATGCTGACCGCCGGCACCGCTCGCGCGAAATGTATCAATCCTTAACTCTTCCGGTTTAATATCAATATCTATTTCATCCTTAATTTCAGGCAAAACATCTACTGAAGCGAAAGAAGTATGACGCCGTTTATTAGAGTCAAAAGGAGAAATCCTTACTAACCTATGAACTCCTCTCTCTGACTTAAGCAATCCATAAGCCCGGCGCCCCGTCATAAAAAAAGTAATATTTTTTATTCCTGCTTCTTCCCCGCGCACCTCAGTTAAAATACGAATTTTAAACTTATTATCTTCAGCCCACCGAAAATACATCCTAAAAAGAATATTCGCCCAATCGCAAGCCTCTGTCCCTCCCGCGCCTGAATTTATTTCTATAATAGCGTTAGAATTATCAAATTTACCGGAAAAAATAATCTTCAACCTCAGCTTCTCACAATTATCTTCCAAACTCCTAGCTTCCTTTGTCAAATCATCCTCTAACACCCCATCAGAAAGAGACAACAACTCTTTAAGTTCTTTTAGCTTATCATTTAAACTATCCCAAGCATCTACATCAGCCTTGGCTTCCTTAAGTTCGCCCACAACAATAGCGGCTTCTTTCTGATTCTGCCAAAACAAAGGTTGACCCATTTTTAGCTGCAGCTGTCCGACAACTTTACGTTTATCCTCAACATTAAGGAGTTTCTCAAACTTCTTCAACTCCACTTCTAAATCCTTAATCTTCTTCTTTACTTCTTCCATACTTCTTACTTCCTACTTCTTACTTCTTACTTCTTACTTCTCTAAAATTATATCAACTCCTTATTTCTCAACTCCATCTCTAATTCTTCTCTCTTATCCGCGTATTCCAAAGCGGTTTGCGCTGTAATTGTTTTTTTCTCTACCAAATCTACCAAGCATTGATGAAAACTCTTCATCCCATAAACATCGCCTGCTGAAATATACTTGGGAATCTCCCAAATCTTGTTTTCCCGAATAAGCCGAGAAATCGATGGGCTTCCAGTTAATACCTCATAGGCGGGAATTAAACCATTACCATCCGCCAGAGGAACCAATCTTAAAGAAAGTACTCCTTTAAGAAGAGTGGCGAGCTGATCAAGAATAAAGTGATGCTGGTGAGGAGGGAAAAAATTTACTATCCTTTCCACCGTAGAAGAAGCGTTGACAGAATGAAGAGTTGAGAAAACTAATACTCCCGTCTCAGCGGCCGCCAATGCCGCGTGACACGTCTCTTGATCTCGAATATTTCCTATATATATAACGTCGGGAGAATGAACAGCAAACTGCCGTAACGCGTCATTATAAGTATCCACATCCAATCCAATCTGACGTTGATTCACCATACATCTTTTATCGCCAAAAACAAATTCAATCGGTTCTTCAATTGTTAAAATATGTCTTGCCATATTAGTATTTATATATTCCATCATACTAGCAATAGCTGTAGACTTCCCGCTACCAGTAATTCCTGTAACTAGAATTAATCCTCGTTTCTCTCGACAAAATTTTTCTAAAACTACCGCGGGAAGGTTTAACTGTTCAAATGAAGGAAGACGTAAATCAATTTTCCTTATAACAATCGAAGGCGTATTCCTCTGAAAAAATATCCCAACACGAAACCGCCAATTATCCCGATGCCAGACAGTAAATTCACAACTCTTCTTTGCCGCCAGCATCTCTCTATCTTTATCGTTAGTCATCTCTTTAACTATTTTTTCAATAACTTTAATATCTAAAATATCATCGTTCACCTTTTCTATTTGAGAGTTTATACGCCCTTTCAGGCAACTATTAACCCGTATAAACATATCCGAAATATTCCGACTAATCATTATTTCTAAAATATCTTTATAATCCATGCTAATCCCTCCCTTTAAATAGTTATAAGTTTTAGGTTTTAAGTTCTAAGTTTTGAATCTAACACAAGATATATATTTTCAAATATCTATCTGCGATTTATAATCTATTCTATCTTAACACTTATTACTTAAAACTTAAGACCTATAATACTTTTTTTTCGAATTCGGTCATACTTTAGACCAAAGACCAAAGACTAATAAAGGATAGTATCCTTATTTAAAAATATCATATTGAAAATAAAAAGACTTTTAACCCTTTGGTCTATGGTCTATGGTCTATGGTCTATGGTCTATTAATCAATCCC
>JAHISK010000085.1 GCA_018818105.1 Candidatus Omnitrophota bacterium
AATTAAATTTAACTTTCATGAAGGTTAAATCGCCTAGATCTTTAGATTTAGGTAATATAATAAATGATGAGTAGAGATATGTTATTTAAAAATAAAAAATTAAAGGAACCAGTAAAAGCGTATGCGCGAACGCCGGTTATGAAATCATTGATTCTTGACATCGAAGATGTCAAGGCTTCAATTCGCGCGAATAACTTAAGAGCTTGTTGGTTTGTAAGTTATGTGCTTATTGAAGGAGGAATGGTATGAGAATAAAGCTTCGGCAGTTAAAAATATTATTTTTTATCATTCTTTTAGCATCAACGTATGGTGAGGGAGAAGCGAAAGAGAATGATGAAAAGTATCAGTGGCCGATAGCTCCGTGGAGAATAGATAACCAGAATCGAAAAAAAATGAGGGAAGCCTCGGATGAAAAAGATGATCTTGCGGCGAAGAAAGAGGAGTTATCAGCCGAAGTTAGCCGGTTAGATAGTGAAAAAACACGGGCTCAGATAAAGATTGAGTCTTTAGAAGCGGATAGAGAGCAGTTGACGAAGAGATTAGCTGATTTAGATAAAAAATATTCCGATCGTCGCTTTAAAGTAGAGACATTAACTGTTGAGTTAAAGAATAACGAAGTTATTTGTGATGGTCTAAAAAAAGAGGGAAGAGATAAGGGCGATTTAATTAAGGATTTAGAAAATAAAATTCTTGAAGCGGACTTTGATAAAACTAAATCTAGGAATCAAATAGATTCTTTACAAAAGGATAGATTTAAGCTGACTCAAGAGTTGTCCGGCATGAATAAAGATTACAATGAGGCGAACAATAAAATAATATCCTTGGATAAACAAATTAAAGAGGATCAGAAACAACAAAAACAGTCAGAGACGATTTTGGTTGAGAAGGAACTGACCATAAAAGATTTAAATAACAAATTAGCTTTAGCTGGAGCAGATAAGGATAAACTAGAGAATCAAATCGAGTCATTAACTAAGGAACGGATTTTGTTGGTGGAAAGATTATCTAATTTAGACAAAGATTATTCAAATGCGAAAATACAGATGGAAGCTTTAAGTAACCAAATGAAAAAAGAAAAAAGTAAAGTCAGTGATTTAGGTGTGACTTTGGCGGATAAAGAAATATTTATTAAGGGGCTAAAGAATAGAATCACTCGAATTGAGGAAAGAGAAAAAGATTTTAGGGGGAAAATAGATATGTTAGAAACCGATAATTTTAAATTAACTGAAGCTATAAAAAATTTAGATAAAGATTATTCTATAGCTAAAGCTACAATTGAAAATTTAAGTTTAAAGCTTAAAGAAGTGCAGTTGGCAAGTTTTAATATAAAGATGGATTTATCCGAGAAAGTTTCAATTATTAAAGAGCTGAAAGAAAAAGCCGCTCAATCAGAAATAGATAAACAGTTAAGCGATGATAAACTTGATTCTTTAAAAGATGAGCGTTCGCAACTGATTAATAGAATATCTCAGTCGCAAAAAGATTACGACCACGCTAAAGACAAGATGCATCAATTGCTTATTCAATATGATGAGGAGAAAAATCGGTGTGAGAATTTAGCCGTTAGTTTATCCGAAAATAATATAACCATAAATAGTGTAAAGGCTAAACTTGTTCGGGAGATGGCTGATAAAGATGATTTAAAAATGGAGATGCAAGCGTTGGAAGAAGAGTATTATATGTTAGGAAATAAATTGAACCGGACAGAAGAAGATTATGTGAATGCTAAAAAAGAAATAAAAGATTTAGCAAGTAAGTTAAGGAATAAAGAAAGTCAGTTAGAAGATTATGAGTTTACGGTTTCCAATATGGAATCAGATAATAAGGCGTTAAATGGCAATCTTAATGAAGTGGCCGCGGAGAAAAAAGAAATGAATATTCGTCTGGGTGCTTTGAAAGAAGAGAGGGCCCAGCTAACGAAGAAGTTAATAAAGTTGGATAAAGAATACGCTGTGGCAGAAAACACGATAAAAAAATCTAACTCGCGGATTCAGGGAACAGAAGATAAAAATGATGATTTAAGGTTCGCTTTGTCAGAGCGGGAAGCCATAATTAAGGAACTTCAACGAGATGTCGGTAAGTATGAAGTGCTAGATAAAGATCTAAAAAAACAGTTTGAAATTTTGCTGAATAAACAATCGTTATCAGAAAAGAACTTATCAATGTTGGATAAAGATTATATTTTGGCTCAAGATAAGATAAAGCAGCTTAACGGACAAGTTCAAGAAAAGATGGAATTGATTAAGCAGCTCAAAACGGATTTAGGTGCCAAGCATAGTCAAATTAAAGAAATAGAGAAAAAGAAAGATGCCACGAATGATTTAGAAAAAGAGCAATTAAAGAGTAAGCTAAAAGTGTTAAGCGCTAAGGATTTTCAATCAACAAAGGAATTAATCCAGCTTAAGCAAGTAAATGGAAATTTAAAAGTAGAGTTATCTGAAAAAGAATTAGTAATAAAGGAAAGTAAAATGGACTTTGATAAGACGGATTTGCAGCGGCAAGTAAGGTTATTTGAAAAAGATATCGAGCGATTGAACAAAAAAATAGAAGAGTTGAATAAATCTTATTCGCAGGCTTCTGATCAGATAGTTGTATTGAGTTCGACAGGTAAAGATTCTCAGTCGGAGTATTCGGTTCTGGCGCGTAAATATAATAATATGGAAAGACAAAAAGATGATTTGGCTCAAAAATTATCTTTTGAAAATCAGCAGTCTAACGTGGTTGCGAAAGAATTAGAAGAAACAAAACATCAGTTATTTGAGGCTAAACGCCAAACTCAATCATTGGCTAAAATGGGAGGATATCAAGTTTCGCCTATAAGGGGGACTGATATCTCAGGGAAATTTGAGGATAAAGGAAAAGTTTATCGAGCGTTAGGCTATTTACACTCCTTAGAGGGAGATATGGATGAGGCCGTAAAGTTTTATGAAAAAGCCGTAAAAAGTACGGGAGATAAGGACGTTTATTATAATTTAGCTTACCTATATATGAATCAGCAAAACTATGCCAAGGCTATCGAATCTTATAAAAAAGCTATAAAAGGAGATAACTCAGATAAAGATATCTATTATAATTTATCAGTAATTTACTCTAATCATTTGCTCGATGAGAAGAAGGTGGATTATTATTATAATAAGTTTTTGGAATATGAATGATGACAGAAACCAGTAACCAGTTTACAGAAACCAGAGGAAGAGGAGATCATTTGTTCGTATTTTGTCTGGTTTCTGTTCTCTGGTTTCAGGTTACTTAAAAAACATGCCACAATACCATTATAAAGCTCGGGATAGACAGGGGGAATTGGTAACTGGGGTGTTAGATGCTGTTGATGAGAAAAAAGTAGTTAATGATTTAGACCATTTAGGATATAGTGTTGTTGAAATCAGTCTTGATTCAAAGACCGGCGAAGGTGGCTTATCTCAGTTATTTGAACGGTTTCAGCGGTTAGAAAAGCGAGAAGTTATTATATTTACCCGCCAGCTAGCTACGCTTCTTCGTTCAGGAACAGTATTATCAGTTAGTTTAACTACACTTTGTGAACAAATCGAAAACAAAAAATTTCAAACTATATTACGAGATATAAGTCAATCTGTCCAGAGCGGCAAGAGTTTTTCGGAGTCTCTTTCTAAATATCCTAAAGTTTTTTCTGAGTTGTTTATTAGCATGGTTGAGGTGGGTGAAACAGGAGGAATGCTGGATCAAGTATTAGATAGATTAGCAACTTTAGGAACTCAAGAATTAGAAACGCAGTCGCGTATAAAATCCGCGTTGATTTATCCGGTCGTTTTAGTCGTAATCGCGTTAGTGGTGGTTAATTTTTTAGTGGTAGGAGTTTTACCAAAATTTGTAATGGTGTTTCGTGCCTCAGAAGCGAAACTCCCTGTTATTACCCAAATTGTTTTAGGGGTAAGTTTTGTGATTCGTAGGTTTTGGATGTTTTTGGCGGCAGGAGGGTTTTTATTAGTTTTAGGGTTTCATCGTTACTTTCATACAAATGAAGGACGGTTTCGTATTCATAGCTTAATGTTGAAAGTTCCTATTTTTGGGACATTATATTCTAAAATTCAGATTTCACGGTTCGCGAAAATAACTTCAGTACTTATAGCTTCAGGTATTCCTATTTTACAGGCATTGGTTGTTGTTGAAAAGACTGTTACCAATGTAGTTCTTCGTAGAGCAATTCAAAGTATCCGTTACGCTATAACAGAGGGGCATCCTTTATCTGAACCTTTTAAAGCTAGCGGATTATTTTCACCAATGGTTGTTCAGATGATTTCAACTGGTGAGCGAAGCGGTAATTTAGATCAGATGCTTTCTGAGATATCCTCTTTTTATGAACCGGAGATAGATTATACTATACGAAATTTAACCGCGTTATTAGAGCCGTTTATGTTGTTAGTTATGGGTATTATGGTATCGTTTATCGCGCTTTCGGTACTGTTACCGATATTTAATTTAATAAAAGTTTTTAGGGGGTAAATATGAAGTCTATAGTCCATAGTCCACAGTCCATAGAGAAATTTGGAAGAGATAGAAAATATAATATTAAATATGTACGGGCAGGGCTTGCCCCTGCCCGTAATCTTTCAAAAAAACGGATGATCGTAAGGAGCATTTCTGCGTTTACGTTGCTTGAGTTGTTGATAGTTATCAGTATTATCGCGATATTAGCGGCTACGATGATACCCAACTTTATAGGGTTCGATGCCGAAGCACGATTAGCCGCGTCAAAGACCAATCTAAATTCCCTTCGAACTCGCGTAAGTTTATTCCGGACAAAAGAAGGCAGATATCCGCAAGAATTGGAAGAGTTGTTAGAGGTGACTTATAATGACATGGGTGTCGAAAAAACTTATTTAGATTCTATTCCGCCAGAGTTTATTTCTTCAAAGGATGGTAATTCTGATCTTCAAAGTTTAGATTCTGACGAGTTTCTGCCTGGCGGTGGAGGGTGGGTTTATTATATGGATAAGGCAAAGGTTATTATTAATTGGGATATGCCGCTTGATTCGAAATGGGGAAAGCTTGAAGGTGAAATTCCGTCGGAATGGTAATGAAGAAGACCGAAGACCGAAGACTGAAGACTGAAGACAGAAAAAAAAAGGGAGTAATATTATTAAGTGTTCTTATCATACTTTTAACTATCTCTTTAATAGGGGCGAGTTTAATCGCGTTTTTTGTTTCTGTTGACCTTTCTATTCGGTCAACAGCGGATGAGGCAAAAGCTTTTTATTTAGCTGAAGCCGGTGTGGCTTACGCAATTAGCGTGCTTCGCAGTAAGGTTATTTCGATGTCAGAGTTAGAAAAGGAAATAGGGCCTATTCAATTAGGGGAAGGAACATACAAAGTTAAGATTGATTTTGTGCAGTCATTGATTGTTTCCACGGGGGAAATTAATGATATAAAAAAAACTGTGCAGTTACAGTATGCGATGCTTTAAGAGCAGATAGTAGATAGTAGATAGTAGATGGGAGATGGCGGATGGCAGATAGCAGACAGCAGAAAGCATTTACTTATATTGAGTTGTTGATTACTTTGGCGGTGATTGCGGTTTTGTTTGTGCCTATAATGCAGTTATTTTCAAATTTGCTTTTTGCGTCGCAGACTTCACAGGATTTTATAACGGCAACTAACTTAGCCAAATGGCAGATGGAACGAATTAAGAATCTAAATGTTAACAAAGATCAGTTAAAAGAAATGGGAGACGCGGTATATCCTCAGTTAGATATGCCTCCTTTAGAGATGAATGATGCTAAATGGAGAATAAAAAAAGATATAATAGAAGAAACGGATCCGTTGGAAATAAGGGTTTCGGTGTATTACGATGAGGTACAAAATAAATCAGCCAAGGATACGGGTTCTTTATTTGTAGAGCAGAAACCGGTGGTAACGTTAGTTACGTTAATAGAAGATATGTTTTGGGAAGAAATTAGACCAGTGAAATAGTGTTTATAGTAGTGGTTAGAGGGTAATTAAGATCAAAACACAAAACACAAGGAATTAGGCACAAGGAATGGCTGAAATACGGGATCAGCAAAAGTTAGGGAAAATATTAGTGAATCATGGTATTGTTTCCCAGCATGAGCTTGATGCAGCGTTAAAAGAACAAAGAACTACAGGTTATTTTATCGGCGAAATTTTAGTTAGCCGCGGGGCGGCGCGTGAAGAAGATGTTATTCGTACATTGAGTCAACAGTTAGGGTTTGCTTATGTTAATTTAGAGGATATTAATATTGAACAGAAGGCTATTGAGCTTGTTTCTGAAGAGGTATGTTTAAAGCACCGAGCAATTCCTCTTTTTATCGTAAATGATAATCTTACTATAGCGATGATAGACCCTTTAGATGTAAACGCGATAGACCAGATGCAGACAATTTCAGGGTTAAGGTGTAAACCTGTTTTCGCATGTTTAAGTCAAATTCTTGACCAGATAAAAAAATATTATCATTCCTCCCAACAGTCGGTGTCAGATAAAGATATCCTGTTTTTATCTCGGGAATCAGGAGTTTCTGATTTGACAGTAGTTACAGGTGAAGAAGTTTCTTCGTTAAAAGAAGCGGCTAGTTTAGCTCCAGTTGTAGAGAAGGTTAATAGTATTGTTACCAAAGCGGTTGTGACAGGCGTTTCAGATATTCATATTGAACCGCAGCGGTCAAACTTAAATTGCCGGTATCGTATTGACGGTGTGTTGTATCCGGCGCCGGCAATACCGTTTGAGTATCGCGACGCTATCATATCGCGTATAAAAATAATGGCGAATATGGATATCGCAGAAAAGAGGCTTCCTCAGGATGGTAAGATGAGGATGTTTATATCAAATAGAGATGTCGATTTAAGGGTTTCGACGTTTCCAACTATTCATGGTGAAAATGTAGTCATAAGAATTCTTGATCGTTCAGCGGGTATAATGCATCTTAAACAATTAGGATTTTCTAAAGATGGGTTAAAACTGTTTGCTGATTTAATTCATCGTCCTTACGGTATCATTTTAGTTACCGGTCCTACGGGATCAGGGAAAACAACAACATTGTACGCGGCGTTGAGCGAGGTCAATGCTGAAGCTAAGAATATAATTACTTTAGAAGATCCTGTTGAATATGAGATTCCTAATGTAAGGCAGTCACAGGTGAACGTAAAAGCAGGATTAACTTTTGCTAGAGGGTTACGGTCGATTGTTCGCCAAGACCCTGATATAATAATGATAGGTGAGATTCGTGATAAAGAAACAGCTGATATCGCTATTCACGCGGCATTAACAGGACATCTTGTGTTATCAACGTTACATACAAACGACGCGCCTTCAGCGGCTTCTCGACTTGTTGATATGGGAGTTGAGCCGTTTTTAGTTTCTACGTCTGTTATTGGGATTTTAGCTCAAAGGTTAGTTCGGACATTATGTGATAATTGTAAGGTTGCTTATGATCCCGCGCCGGCAGTTTTGGAGGAGTTGGGGGTTAATGATAAATTAATAAAAAAATTAAAGTTTTATAAAGAAGCAGGCTGTCGGAGTTGTAAAGACAGAGGATATGCCGGACGGGCAGGGATATATGAGTTAATGATTCCTACTGATAAGATAAAAGAGTTAATTACACAGAAAACCTCAGCCACGGTAATAAGAGAAGAAGCTATAAAAAATGGGATGAAAACACTTCGTGACGCGGGTATAAAAAAAATAATTGAAGGAACTACATCTGTTGCTGAGATTTTGAGAGTTACGGGAGATTGAGGGACGAAGAACGAATAACAAAACACAAAACACAAAGTGGGAGGGTAGAATGTATAATATTTTACTGGTTGAGGATGAAAGAGAGGCGGCAATAAGTATTGTTCGGCTTTTAGAAAATCATAATTATAAAGTAAAAACTACGGATAAGGCGGTTGAAGCGTTAAGCTTTCTTAATGAAGAGGAGTTTGATTTAGTAATTGTTGACCTTATTTTACCGGATATGAATGGCACTGAACTTTGCGCATTAATAAGGCATGATAAACGGATTCAAAATATACCTATCGTGATTTCTACAGGAGTAGGTGACGCGTATACTCAACAGGAAAATCAGGGATTAGGGATAAACGGTTTTTTGAAAAAACCTTATACTATTGATGAGTTACTTTTAACGATAAAAAATGTTTTATATAATCATAATAGTGAACAATAGTAGTGATTATTTGTTAGTGAAGAAATTAAAATTCTGAAAATAGAAAGTCGAGAATAGACCGTCCCGATGAATCGGGACTCTATTTTTTGCGAAGCAAAAAATAAGGGGGGGGATGAAAACGAGATTATGTTTAATCGTTTTTATTATATGTTTTTTCATAGTAGGTCTTTTTAATGCCCGTGCCGGTACTTTAGAGTTTGACGGTGTTCCTGTTGATATAACTACTTCTGATAATGAAGATTTAGTCGTAGTTCCGGGGACCGGCGGAAACACGCAAATCGGTGATGGGACTGGCGCTAATTCTTATGCTACCACTAACGATGATTTACATGTCACTGGAGTACTTGAAGCAGATGAGGCGGTTTATTTTGATTCTACCGCTGAGGTGACAGGAAGCATTACTGCTAGTGGTGGAGTTGTTACTAATATAATTTCAACTACTACTGGTGCGTTATCATTAAATCCTGCTTCAGGGTTCGGTGTAACTGGAGTTGTTAGTATGACTGCTTCAACTGGGAACGAAGCCGCTTATGACCTTTCCGCTACAATTAATAAATCTACGTCCGGTAATTATACAGGGCTAAAACTTAATGTAACTGAGACTTCCGCTCCTGGTTCTTCAAACAAATTGATGGATTTACAAGTCGGCTCGTCAACGAAGTTTGGAGTGTTGTCCGACGGCAGCGTTAAAATTATTGATGGAAATCAGACTAACGGATATGTGTTAACTTCTGACGTTAACGGCGTGGGAACTTGGCAGGCAGCCGCTGGCGGCGCCGGTGGAGGGGCTAATACAGCGTTATCAAATTTATCGAGTGTGGCTATAAATTTAGGATTAACTCCTGGGGCAGCTGATTCCATAAATTTAGGGTCATCAACATATGAATGGAACGCGTTATATTTAGGAGACGACGCCGGCGTATATTTTGGCCAGGACCAAAACGCTCATTTGTATTACGATGAAACAACGGATGATAGATTAGAGTTAGTGGGTA
>JAHISK010000086.1 GCA_018818105.1 Candidatus Omnitrophota bacterium
CCCCAAAGGAAAAGGGGGCTTTCAGTCTTAAAATACGAAACAAATGGCTCAAGGTGGAAATCGCACTTTACGAAATGCCTATTCCCTCAACGACTTACAACCCCTCTACCCAAAAGTTCGTATTTTCTTCAAATTGGCTCCCCGGGTAGGGCTCGAACCTACGACCTATTGGTTAACAGCCAACCGCTCTACCAATTGAGCTACCGGGGAATCCAAATTATAAAAGAACTTTTTACGAAGGCTAATTATAACTTATTTGCCTTTTGTCGTCAATAATTCGTTTAATTCTTGTCTTTCACAACAACTCATTGCCCAAATCCGCCAGTTCCGACCGCTCCCTCTTTTCTAGATTAATATGCGTGTATATTTTTTGTTCCTGCATCTTTTCAATGAGATAACTTAACCCGTTGGAATATAAATCTAAGTATGGATGATCAATCTGAAAAATGTCGCCGGTAAACACAAGCTTTGTATTTTCTCCCGCGCGGGTAATAATTGTCTTTATTTCATGCGGGGTAAGGTTTTGAGCTTCATCGACAATAAAGAAAATGTTTACTAAACTCCTGCCCCTAATATAGGAAAGCGGCGCGATTACTAGTTTTTCTCTCTCCAACACAGTTTTTGTCTGAACATGGGTTTTATTAGACTCAAGATACTCTTTCTTAATAACACCTAAATTATCAAATAAAGGCTGCAAATAAGGATCTAATTTTTCGGCAATATCGCCGGGTAAAAATCCAAGGTCTTTGTTGCTCAACGGAACTACCGGCCTGGCAACAAACAACTGGCGATAATCCTTTTTATTTTCCAGTGCCGCCGCTAACGCCAGCAGAGTTTTTCCTGTACCGGCTTTACCAGTAATCGTCACCAGCTTAATGTCAGGATTCATCAACGCGTCAAGAGCAAAGGTTTGTTCAGCGTTGCGGGGAACGATTCCATGCGCGAAAAGTTTTTCTACGCGCTTTATTTTTTGTTTTACCGAGTCGTAACGCGCCAACACCGACTGTTTACCACTGCGCATAATAATATATTCGTTAGGTAACAAATCTTTTTTGAATTTTATTCTCCCGTTATCAACTTCATGCGGTTTTTTGTATAATTCATCTATAATTTCAGGAGAAACATCTTCCTGTACACGATAGCCTGTATATAACTGTGATATTTCTTTTACGTGATCACTGGTATAATCGTTTGCTTTTAGCCCAATAGCCTTTGCCTTCATACGCAAGTTCAGATCTTTTGTAACTAAAATAACCTCTCTAAAAGGATGTTCTTTAAAAAGACGAAAAGCAATATTTAAAATATGATGGTCAGGATTTGACGGTGTAAAATTAAACGCAAACTCATCATGAAACTTTTCATCAAGTTTAATCATGAGGCTGCCTTTATCAGCGCCGATACTTACGCCCTTATCAAAAATCTGTTCGCTAGAGATAGCATCAATTGACCGCAAAAATTCCCTCGCCTGATAGTTTAAAGTATCTTTACCTTTTTTAAACTTATCCAGCTCTTCTAAAACAGTAATAGGAATAACCACATCATTAGTCTTGAACTGATAAATACAATCCGCGTCATGTAAAATTACGTTAGTATCAACAATAAAAAGTTTCTTTTGTTTTGCTTCCATATTACTCCCTTTTATGTTTACTGGTATTATCAAAAGTTTAATCACCAATAACCAAGAAACAAGATACAAACAAATCCCAATAACCAATTACCAAACTTATAATTTATTTCCGACTTTATTAACTTTTTTGGTTATTTGAATTTGGTTATTGATTATTATTTGGTTATTGTTTCTTGGTCATTGTTTCTTATTCTAAAATAGGCCTGCACTCGGCTAACGCTTTCCCTAACGTTGCCGAATCAATATACTCAATTTGAGTCCCTAACGGAATACCTATGCTTATGCGATAAATTTTTACTTTATAATTAGAAATTTTCTTTATTAAATACTGCGCGGTTAACTCTCCGTCATTATCAGAATCCGTTGCTATTATGACTTCTTTTATATCTCCTTTCAGAATACGATTAAGTAACTTTCCTATATTTAAATCCCCAGCGCCCACGTCATCAAAAGGAGAAAGAGACCCTAACAAAACGTAATAAAGCCCGTTGTACTGTGACGTCTTTTCTATAGCAAAAACATCTTTAGGTTCCTCTACTATACAAATTATATCTTTATTTCTATTAGGATTAGAACATATCGCGCAAACATCTTGAGTTGAAAAGTTGTTACATACCTGGCAGGATTTTATGTTATTATGAAGATCGTTAATTTTAGAAGCTATATCTTGAGCGTCTTTAGGTTTCATTTTCAGCAAAAAAAACGCCATACGTTCAGCGCTTCGTCTCCCCACACCGGGAAACCGGGAAAGACTGCTAATTAACTCATTGAATATCTCAGAAAAATTTCCCATACATCTATCGTTTTATTCACGTTCAGCCGTATCGCTATCAGCGTTAATCAGTGTTTATTCGTTTTCCGTAGCGATTTGACCACCGAAAGCGTCTAATAAATCATTTATAAACGCGTCATCCTTATTCTCTTTTACCTCTATTCCCTCACCAGATACATTTTCTTTATTCTCCGGCGTCCGCAAAAATACTTGTTGCGGTTTTTCTGATACAAAGTCTTGCGTATTTTCCTGAAAAATAAATTTTATTTTAACAGATTTCCCTATAAATTTAGAAAATAGCTCTTCCACAACTTTTAATTTTTTAGATTCTTCAACAATCTCTTTATGAAAATATTCTTTTTTAGAAAAAGCTATTCTCAATAAACTTCCCTGAGATGAAACCGGCCGAGCGAACGATAAATGAGAAGAAATAGCCGCCCTGACTTTCTGTATATTACTAAGAAGCTGAGGCCACTGCGATTTTAACGCCCTACATAAAATATCGTCATCAACACCAACCGGCACAGAATCCTCATCATCAAGGTTTAAAGACCCATCACCAGCGGCTGTATCAAGGTCGTCATCAAGACCATCTATCTCTAAACTTAACGCGTCTTCTTCTGAAAGTATGGGTTTTGAACGTTTATCATTTACTCCTGGAGCCGAAACTCCTATATTAGAAGAACTAATATCTGTCTCTTCTTTATAATCATATGTAGCCTTAATAATCGCCAGTTCCAGCGGTATTCTTACTGTATTTAACTTACGCGATAAATCTTTAGCGGTAATTAGAGAATCTATAAATTTTATAATATTCGAAACGGTAGTTTTTTCAGATAATTCAAGAAGAACATCTTTACTCCGCGGAGATAAATCAAGAAGCGAGTTAAAACTTTTTATGCTCACCTTTGCTAACAGAAAGTTTCGTAAATGCTCCAGCAGCGCGTCTATAAAAACACCTAAATCTTTTCCTTCCTTTAAAAGTTTGTCTATAAAATCAAGGCTAGAAGTTAAATCTTTCTCAACAAAATACGTTATCATCTTATTCAAAGTATCTTCGTCAATAACACCTAAAAACGAAAGGACATCTTTCACTGATCCGTTATCTAAAATCACCGGAATAATCTGGTCCAGTAAAGACTCTGCGTCGCGAATACTACCGCCAGCAGCGCGGGCAACCTCATAAAACAAGCTATCTTCTACTTCTATTTTTTCATTTAAAACTATTTTTTTTAACTTACTAACAATTTCTTCCAATGATATTAAGTTAAACTGAAACCTCTGGCACCGCGACAAAATTGTTGGCAACACTTTCTGTGGATGGGTTGTCGCGAAAATAAACTTAACGTGAGAAGGCGGTTCTTCCAGTGTCTTAAGAAGAGCGTTAAACGCTTCCTGCGTTAACATATGAATTTCGTCAATAATATATATCTTATACCGGGAATTGGCAGCGATAAGCTTAACGTTTTCACGAAGAGTTCTTATCTCATCTATTCCTCTGTTGGAAGCGCCGTCTATTTCGATAATATCTAAAGACGTGCCTCTAACAAGTTCTAGACAGCTGCCGCATATGCCACAAGGAGATACAGTCGGGCCGTCGAAACAATTAAGTGATTTAGCTAAAATTCTTGCTATTGAAGTTTTCCCAACTCCTCTGGGACCGCTGAAAAGGTAGGCGTGATGAACGTGGTCCTTTAAAATAGCATTTTTTAAAGCGCCGACGACATGTTGTTGTCCGACAACTTGGGCTAAATTTTGCGGTCGGTATTTTAAGGCAAAGGCGATATAACTCATGTTTATAACAAGTACCTGTACAATAACCAATAATCAAGAAACAAGATACAAACAAATTTCAATCACCAATACTCAATCTCCAAAATTATAATTCTTTCTCAATTTTATTGGTTTTTTGGTTATTTTAATTTGGTTATTGGTCATTATTTGGTTATTGTTTCTTGTATCTTGGTTATTTTTAAAATGTTAAAACGGAATAATTTCTTTAACTATATTACTAATAACATCAAACAACCCTAACTTTGATTTTTCAGATTCTTTCATAGAAGCGACAGCCTTATTATAATACTCCATCATAATCTGAACCTTATCTAACTCACCCTTATCTAGCCAAAAGCCACACCCGACCGGACATTTATCAATTATGACGCCGACGCCGGAATAATCGGACTCCTCCAACATCCCGGTACATTTAGGACAACTCAATTTTCGATCAATACTCCACCGCTTCTTAAAAATCCGCAGTATTTGATCGTTATCTAACTCCTCAATATTTATATCCCTCTTAAATGATTTTATATCTTTCAGTAACGCGGTTCGAGCTTGGTGTTCTACGGCGCTTAATTTAATCGCCTCTTCCATCTGGGCTAAACTAAACCTTACCTCTTTAGTATTTATTATTTTCCCTAACTCACCCTTATCCAGCCAAACGCTGCCGCAGTTTTCACAGACATCGATATCTGTTCCCTCGTAGTTTTTGACTGCCATCTCATTATCGCACAAAATACAACGCATCGTATCCTCTATAAAGTTTTAAAATTATATCATTTTTATGTAGATAAATCTATATAAATAGAAAAGTTGACCTAACCTTGCGTCAACAACAAAACAAGAAAAACAGCATAGGAGCAAAACATGAATATACCTTCAGCACGGGTTATCTTATAATTTGTACGCATAACCGCGAATAAAACACCGCTAAAAAGTAATAGTACCGGTAATTCAAACTTTAACACGCCTGGATCTAAAGTAATCGGCCGTATTAACGATACAATACCTAACACAAACAAAATATTAAAGATGTTGCTGCCGACAATGTTACCTACACTTATACTGGGAACTTTTTTTATCGCCGCGGTTACTGAAGCCGCTAACTCCGGCAACGATGTCCCTATGGCAAACACAGTGATACCTATAATCCAAGGACTTACTCCAAAAAGAGAAGCTAAAGACGCTCCGCCCCTTATCATCAAATCCGCGCCTAGGAGAACCCCTAATAACGCCGTTATTGTTACGCCAAAAATCATAAAACGCGAATTTATTCGCGCCACTGCCGGCTTAAACTTAAAACCACTCAACTCATCAGACGCGGGATCTTTTTTAGCGCCCAGATAAGAAATAAAACAAAAAATCAAAAAACAAACTATAAAGATTACGCCGTCTATCCGGCTAAGAACTAAATCTAAACTTAAAATGTACAGCAACAGCGTTGCCGCCATCATTATAGGAAGCTCTCTTCTAAAAACAGCCTTGTTTACTTTTAACGGAAACAATATCGCGCATATCCCTAAAATAAGTCCAATATTAGCGATGTTACTGCCGATAACGGTTCCTAACGCGATTAACTTCTCACCCTTTATAGCGGCAATTATCCCCACGCCCGCTTCCGGGGCGCTTGTGCCAAAAGCAATAATAACAACGCCAATAAATAAGGGGGTCAATTTAAAAATAAGGGAGAGTCTAACGCATCCCTGGATAAGCCATCCGGAACTGTAAATTAAAACAAAAAGTCCTATGATTAATAGTATGCTGCTAGTTAAAATTTGTGGCATGAGGAAATTATCAGAGAATTTGATCGAGGTCCACCCTCGATATTATTATAAATACTGAAATTAGAAAGGAGAAAGTTGACCGTTCGGAGAAAGGTTCTTCAACTATCTTCTTTCACCTTTCTCCTCTCTCCGTTTTTTTACAAAGTAAAAAAACGGAGAGGTAGGGATTTGAACCCTAGGTACAGCTTTACACCGTACAGCGGTTTAGCAAACCACCGCCTTAAGCCACTCGGCCACCTCTCCAAAAACTTACGAAGTGAATTTTTGAATCTCGAACCCATTTATGGATGAGAGATATTACAAAAACTAAACATCAACTACTAAACACTACCTAAAACATTTTTGAAAAAAGGGAGTTTATTAACATTACGCTTCCCTTTACTCCGCCAACAATGATTTCTCCCATATGGATGTTAAAGGCTATTTTCAAATAAACAATGAACAAAAGTAGATTGATTATACACAAAATACTAAAAACAAACAAGTAATTTATAAATGTGTTAAAGGTATACCCTTTAATCTCCTGCGCGATATAATTTAAATGCGAAGCCAACACAAATCCGCCTAAAAACACAAAAGTATTTTTATCAAACGAAAAACTGAATATTCGCGGTAACAAGAAATATCCTAACCCTAAAATAATAATAATTGCCGGTATCAAAAACGACACAAACGAAGACCTGAAAAAGAATTTCTGAATATTTCCATAAAATCCGTTTAAATCCGCGACAAAGGTATAAAACGCGAATGAAGAAAGCACCGAAATATAAAGTATGCTTGTTTTAAATCCGTCCTGCGCTCTTATTTCTCGCCAGAACTCCTTTATTAGTTCAGACAAAAGACAAAAAAGTAATAAAAAAAACACGAATTTTAATAACGTAACTATATAATTATTTCTTATATCACTCATAACTCTAAACCCCTTTAACGGACAGGTTACAAACCTGTCCCTACAATACGGTCAACTCCATCCATATATGGGATTAAAGCTTTTGGAATAGATACTGCCCCGTCTTTTTCCTGATAATTTTCTATGATCGACACAATTAATCTTGCCAGCGCTACACCTGATCCGTTTAAAGTATGAACGAACACGTTCTTTCCTTTTTTATCTTTATACCTTATGTTACCCCGTCGTGCTTGGAAATCTCCAAAGTTAGAACAACTGGCTACTTCCAACCACTTATCCATACCCGAAGCGTAAATTTCTATATCATAACACTTAGCCGCGGCAAAACTTATCTCTTGAGTTGAAAGAACCACTACCCGATAAGGAATCTCTAATACCTCTAACACCCGGCACGCGTCCTTAAGTAACTTCTCTAACTCATCGTAGGAATCCTGCGGTTTAACAAACTTAACTAATTCTACCTTATCAAACTGATGTACCCGAATTAAACCTCTGGTATCTTTACCGTAAGATCCCGCCTCTCTTCTAAAACACGCGGTGTACGCGACAAAAGAATCCGGCAACTGGTCATCATCAAGAACTTCATCGCGATAAATGTTTGTTACAGGTACTTCTGCCGTAGGAATTAAAAAGTAATCGTCATCACTAAGTTTATACATGTCCTCTTCAAACTTAGGAAGCTGACCGGTTGTTATCATTGAATCTTTATTAACCAAAAAAGGCGGAAAAACTTCAGTGTACCCATGTTCTTTAGTATGTATATCCAACATGAAATTAATCAACGCGCGCTGCAATCGAGCCCCGTAACCTTTAAAAAGAATAAAGTTTGACCCGGTAATTTTAGCAGCTCTCTTAAAATCAATAATGTCTAAATTCTGGGCAATATCTATATGGTTAAGCGGTTTAAACTTAAATTCTCTTGGCTTACCATGTTCTTTTACTACCTTATTACAACTGACATCGCCAATGGGAACTGACGAATGAGGAACATTAGGAATAGTTAACAACAAATTATCAAATTCATCTTTTACTTTCTTAAACTCAACTTCAATCTCACTAATTTTTTTCGAAACAGCTTTCACCGATTCTATCTTTTCTTTAGGATTCTTCTTCTCCTTAATAAGCGCGGTTACTTCATTATTAGCCTTATTTTGTTCAGCTCTTAACTTATCTACCTGCTGTATAATCTGCCTCCTCTTTTCATCTAATGATAAAAAGACGTCAACATCAAAATTGGAATTCTGATTTTTTAAAGATTCTCTTATTAATTCAACATTGTCCCGGATAAACTTAATGTCTAACATTATACTCCTTTACCTTGTAACGGGCGGCTCATGAGCCGCCCCTACAATTATTTTATCTAAATTATCCTTTTAATACACAAAGCGGGCGTATCCTGCACACTTTTTTAGATAAACCTGCTTTATGAACAACATCAACAACATCGTCTATGTTCTTATAAGCCGACGGCGCTTCTTCCACAATTGTTTTCTTTCCAGTTGCTCTTACCTGGATTCCTTTATTGTTTAATTCTGTTATTAACGTCTCAAGGTTTACTGTTCTCAACGCTTCATGCCGGGATTTTACTCGGCCAGCGCCATGACATGTTGAATAAAACGTCTCTTTTGCCTGTTCTGTCCCTAACAATAGATAAGATGCTGTGCCCATATCTCCAGGAATAATCACCGGTTGACCTATTTCCTGATACTTGAGCGGTAAATCCGGATGCCCCGGACCAAACGCCCGCGTTGCCCCTTTCCTATGAATACAAAGCATCTTTTCTTTACCGTTGACTACGTGTTTCTCAAACTTAGCGATGTTATGAGCCACGTCATAAATTAAATCCATTCCTAAAGTTTGCCAACTCTTATCAAAGACCCTCTCAAAACTCTCTCTGACTCTATGCGTCAACACCTGGCGGTTAGCCCAAGCGTAGTTAGCCGCGGCGCGCATCGCGCCAATATACCTTTTTGCTTCAGGACTGTTTATGGGAGCGCAGGCAAGTTGGCGGTCAGGAAGGTTAATGCCGTATTTAGACAAACATTGCACCATTATCCTTACGTAATCATCGCACACCTGATATCCAAATCCGCGCGACCCAGTATGTATCATAACAGTAATTTGGCCAATGAACAAGCCTAACTTTTCTGCTGCTTCTCTATCAAAGATATTTTCAATAACCTGCACCTCAACAAAATGGTTACCACTGCCCAAAGTTCCCGCTTGATGTTTTCCCCGCTCATACGCCCTGTCAGAAACGCTGTCGGGATCAGCTCCATCAATAGCACCGCCTTCCGCACAAAATTCTAAATCCGCGTCTACGCCTAATCCTTTTCTCACTGCCCATCCCGCGCCGTTAACTAACAGCCGTTTTTCTTCTTCTTTAGAAATACGAAGCTCTCCTTTTGACCCCACGCCGGAAGGAATTTTTTGGTACAAAGAGTTAATGAGATTAGTAACCCTATCTTTAACGTCTTTTTCTTCTAGATTAGTTTTAACTAACCTGATTCCGCAATTTATGTCAAATCCGACGCCGCCAGGTGAAATTACCCCACCATTATCAGGGTCAGTTGCCGCGACTCCGCCAATCGGGAAGCCGTAGCCCCAGTGGATATCAGGCATAGCAAAAGAGTTATTCACTATCCCGGGCAAAAAAGCAACGTTTGCCACCTGTTGGGGCGCTTTATCTTTTTTTATGCCTTGCAGAAGTTTTTCATCGGCATAAATTATCCCGTCAACCCGCATCCCGGGTTGATAACTCTTGGGAATCCTAAACTTGTAATCAGTTATTTTTTCTAAAGGACCGTGCCACATATATCAATTTAAAATTAAAAATGTAAAATTAAAAATTGAGGAAATTTACACATCAAATATTACCTCAACTTTATACCCCTTTTCACTCTTTTCTATTTTTACATTATGATAGGTTGCCGCTTTTACTTCCGTATTTATTTTATTTTCGTAAGGATCAAAGTCTTGACCACAAAGACTGGCGCGTAGCTGCTTGCGTTGAGAGCTATCTTCTATTTTTATAGAATAATCCGCCGGTAAAAACTTATCGGCAAAAAAGCAGGAAATCAGTTCATTAAGCCAGATAACAAATAAATCTTCCACCGTATCTGCTCCCAGCGTAATCTGTTTTTGTTTTAATTGTTTGGAGGGATAATCCAGAATGATATCGAAAAGGGCGTTAGCCGCATTTTTAAATAAATCCTCTAAGCTCTTACCGTATACTCTTATACCAATATCAGCAGTATGCTCTATAAACTCATACTCTTTCATTCTAAAAAACCATAATAAACCCACACCACTTACCACCGTGTAGGTGGTAAGTGGTGCTTATGATTATGAAAACAATGGGCCACGAAGGACTTGAACCTTCGACCTTGGGCTTAAGAGGCCCCCGCTCTGCCAACTGAGCTAGTGGCCCATATTAGTACTAATTTTGTAAATTATACCACCCCTTCTAAAAAAATCCACCTAAAATTTTTACCTATACCGATTACTAAAACTAATTAACTATTATGGAAAAGAATATATTTACCCTAACAGCAAAGTTTAGGAAAATGCTATAATCTCTTCAATACAGACATCTTCAAAGTGGTATGCTCTTCATCCTGCCACGGCCAAAACATGGCTATCATAACCTCTCCGTCAACATCTTTCTTAAACAACGGCTGATTATCCCAAATACCGCCACAATTTTTAGTTAACGCTAAATCTTCTTTATCTGGTTTTATGCCTACTGCCTTTTTAGGCGGTCCAAAAACATCAACAAGAATTTTATTCCAGATATCTATATCTTTATTAAAGAAAACAATTTCAACATACTCATCAGTAACACTTCGTTCTTCATACACCTTTATCCCGCTGATTTTTCTAACAATTTCTTTTATCATGGTATTCATTATAGAAAATATTTATGTTTCGGTCATTCCTTATTTTCAAAAATTTCTATAAGTCCCAAATTACAAACACCTCTGTTATTACTAAAAGTTTTTATAAATTCCAAATAGCAAGCACCAAATAACAAATAAGCTCCAAATTCCAATTTTCGAATGTTCAAAACAATACAATAACTTTTCTGTTTCGGTCATTGGAATTTGATTTTTGTAATTTATTTGTTATTTTCATACATTACTCGCATATCTCCTGAAATTTACAGTTTTTACACCGCCACTGCTGACCGGTCTTAAAACATTTATCAATATCTATTTTATTTTCTTTAACATCAGAAAGAACCTCCTTCATCTCTTTTATGCTGTCGCGAATGTATCCTTCCATTTCTTGGACATTCTTAGCTGCCACCGGAGTAAGACTAGTATCCTTTCCCGCTAAATATACCGGAACTATTTTTATTTTATCAACACAAGCATTCCATTTTTTTATCGCGTATAAAACATAACAAGATAACTGTAAAATATCTGTATCATAGGGTTTTCCTGTCTTCCAATCATATAAAATATAATCGCCATTATATACCGCGAAATCAGGAATAGCGAATATTTTTGTGCCTTCAAATTCAAAACTGTCTAACTCATCAATCCTAAGAAAACCTTCTTTAGGCAACGCGGAAACTAAATTTATTATTCCACATTGGTAAACGCCATTTAAACTATCCACAACTTTTTGTAATTTTTTAGTTAATTCGTCTTTGGATAAGTCTCTATTATAATAGTGTTCCAATAAATTAAGATTCATTTTTACATTTTTCATCCACAGCTTACCGCGAGACTGTTCCCAAGTCCGAAGAAGCATCTGTTTTGATTTGCTGGTTGCTTCCTGAAAAGAGATATCTTTTCCAATAACTTTATTTTCTAAAATCCATTTGATAATCTGATGGACAATATCTCCTATCCAAGCGTCAACATTACGAACATTCTTTAGAATATAGGCGCGCCTGATACTTTCTTGGACGCTCGCGTCCCATCCGCCCCAGGAAGCATAATAATGATAGAAATAAGCGCGCCGACAGTCTTGGAACAACCTATTTCTAGAAAACGACCATGTTAATAAATTTTTTAACTTTCCCATTACTTCTTTATTATCAAGTAGGAGGCGAGGTCACCCTCGCCGTCCTCTTACACCACCGTACGTACGGTTCCGTATACGGCGGTTCCTATTGTTAATTGTTTCTGAAATTCCACCATTTTATCAAGCAATGACATTAGTCCAAGTTTCTC
>JAHISK010000087.1 GCA_018818105.1 Candidatus Omnitrophota bacterium
AAAGGTATTTTGAATATAGCGCCGCTTTTATCTACGCGGTATTTATTTACTATATTTGCAAGAGAGAAATCGATGTTAGTATCGTATTTTGGCTTTTACTTTTTCAGATTGCAGCAATATTAGTAAATTTTTTATACTCTCAAAGAGAAGAAATTAAAGAGAAATTGATGTTAGCCAAACCCGCCGCATTTAGATATTTGATTGATTATCTTAAAACTCGTCAAGGGTTAAAATTATTATCAATTCCGACAAAATGGAATTTTATGATAGCGACATTTTTAGATAATACCGATGCGATTTTTTATTATGATAATATTTGCGATTATGACAAAATTGACGGCTTAAAATATATGGAGGAGGACTATATCGCCTTATATTATGTTAAGCCGGATATGAATTATTTCGCGGAGAAATATGGCATTAATACTGTTGTTATGCAGAAACAGTCATTAAAATACGCGGAAACTCAAGGAATAAATTATAAATTCAAAGAAGAAGATAAGTTGTTTGAGAATGAACTATATCTTGTTTATAAGATTAATAGGTAATTAAATAGAGCAGGATTTGTATGCTATGAATATTTTACTAGTTAACTCCCCAAGTAAACCGGAAGAAGTGCAGGCTGGAGAAAATAATATGTATCCTTTATCTTTATTATTTCTTTCAAGCTTTTTATGTAAAAATGGATATCGCGCAAAAATTTTAGATCTTTCGACATCTATGGAACCCCGTGTTGAATTCTCCCGTTATTTAAGAGCTAAGGGGGCGGATATAATCGGTTTTACAGCGACTACTGAAAATCGGTTTTTAGTTTTGGATTTGATTACGGATTCTAAAAAAGTATTAACTAAGGCTAAAATTGTTGTTGGCGGTAATCACTTTACTTATACAGCGCAACAGGCCTTAGAAGTTATTCCCGAGATCGATGTCGTTGTTCGTGGAGAAGGGGAAATAACTTTTTTAGAGCTTGTGAAGGCTTACGAGGGGAAAGAGGATATTACTAATATACTTGGTATTTCTTATAGAGAGAATAATAAAATTATTCATAATTTAGATCGTCCTTTTGAGAAGGATATTGACAAATTTGTTATTCAGGAAGAGGTATTTGAAGATGCCATTTTACCATACGGGAATTATTCCCCGTTTATGAGAATGCGAAATTATTACTGGAAAGATGTAAAAACATTATCGATTCACGCGGGAAGAGGTTGTCCGGGAAAATGTGTTTATTGTCTTTATAATAAAAAGCAATATAGGACTCGGTCAGTGGATTCGGTTATCAGAGAGATAAAAATAAAAAGAGAAAAATATCGGTGCAGCGCGTTCCATTTGCAGGATCCCCATTTATTAAAGAGACAAGAATTTGTTCAGGATTTTTGCGGCAGATTGTTGAAAGAAGATATAAAAATTGAATGGTATGCTGAAACGAGAGCGGATATTGATATAGGGGTATTAGATATAATGAAAGAATCCGGTTGCATAAGTCTTGATTTCGGTCTTGAGTCAGCTTCCGAAAAAGTTTTGAAGTCAATTAAAAAAGGTATCCGGTTAGAACAGGCTGAGAAATTGATTAAAAGATGCGCTAAGTTGGGAATCCGGATAAAGGTGTTTACTATGATATCACATCCAGATGAAAAAGAGGAGGATGCCTTGAAAACATTGAGATTTCTTAATGCTTTTAGGCGTAACATTACCAGTTATAGTGGAGCGGTTACACGTATTTATCCTGGCTCAGAGTTGGAAGCTATGGCAAAAAAAAGAGGAATTATCAGCGAGAATTTTCAGTGGTATGATCGTAATTATCAGAATGGGATGCAGGATTTAGTTCAAGGCTGTGTTCCGGTGTGGATAGAATATTTATCTCCCAATTTCATTAGATTCTGTAAAAAAGAAATTGACCGGATAAGCTTGTTAGGAAAACCTATTTTAAAATCAATATTGGAGAGATTAAAACCTTTTGTATTTAAGTGGTCAGTTGAAGATATAAAAATGAAATGGAGGTTAATTCGCAGATTATTTAAAGCTCTTTATTATAGGATTGTTTATAAATTTAGGTAATATGAAAAAATTATATGTGGAAACAGCATCAGTAGGAAGTATTTACGCGGCAGGTAATGTGGTTCAAAACGTGTTGACGGTCTTTCTGTTGCCATTATATACCAGTTATCTTTATCCTGAAGATTTTGGCATATTAGCTTTAATGGGAATAGCTGTTTCCTTAATAACAAAATTGGCTATTTCCCCAGTGACCAGCGGGCTCGCGCGGTTTTATTATCACCCTGATTACACGGAGAAAAAAGGCATACTGTTGGGAAATTTGTTTTTTCTCTTGATCGTAAAAACATTTTTTCTGGGAACTTTGTATTGGTATTTTAGTGATTTTTTTTGCCGGTTAATTTTTAATAAGCGAGAACTCATCGCCATTGTTAAAATTTATACGCTGGTACTTTTATTTACCCCTTTGTCTTTGTTTTTAGAAGGATTTGTAAGATTGCGTAAAATGGCAAAATATAGTATTTTTTCATCTTTAGCCAATTTTATTTTATCCTTTGGGTTGGTGTTTTACCTTTTAGTTAAGTTAAAACTAGGTATTTTGGCTATTGTTTATGGTAATATTTTTAGTTTAGTTTTTAGTGTGGCGATAAGTGTTCCCGTGTTTTTAAAATATGCGGAATTAAAGATTTCGCCGTTAATTTTGAAAGAGCCATTAAAATATGGGTACCCCTCGGTATTTACAGGTTATTCGAATTTATTGTTTCAATCAGGGGATAGGTATATATTGAGATTACTTGATTCAGTAAATAGCGTTGGGGTTTATTCATTTGGGTATAGAATTGCTTCATTAATCGATATGTTGTTTGTCAGCCCTTTAAAACAGGCATTGTTTCCTCTTATTTACAAGGAAGAAAACAATCCCAAAGGACAAAAAAAATTCCTTGTAAATTCCGCCACCTATTTCTATCTTTTAGGGATGTTTATCGCTTTAGCATTATCGCTTTTCGCTAAAGAAATAATTATGCTGTTAGCCCGGCGGGAGGAATTTTGGCAGTGCTGGAGTATTGTCCCCATAATCGCTTTTTCTTATATTCAGCATAGTTTAGGTAATTTTATAGGATGGGGTCTGATAATGAGAAAAAAGTCTTATCATATTTCAGGTATTTTGTTTGTAAGCGCGGTTGTAAATATCGGATTGAATTTTATTTTTATCCCTTATTGGGGTATTATGGGCGCGGCATTCGCGACTTTGATTTCTTATTTTATATGGAATGGATTAAAAATTTATTATTCAGCGAA
Source organism: Candidatus Omnitrophota bacterium (assembly GCA_018818105.1). Taxonomy (GTDB): domain Bacteria; phylum Omnitrophota; class Gorgyraeia; order Duberdicusellales; family 4484-171; genus JAHISK01. The sequence continues at coordinate 3,295 of JAHISK010000087.1, forward strand.
ATTTTATAATCTTTATTTTGATTTAAAGAGATTAAGCTATATTGCTATTGTTGGGGTTAGTTTATATGCGCTAACAGTATTTATTGCGGCTACAGATTCATTATTTTTTAATATAGTTATTAAATTTTTAATTTTTTTTAGTTATCCTTTTATTTTCTTGCTTTCTTCCAGATTTTTCACAAAAAAAGAAAGGGAATATATAGAAAAATTATGGAAAAGTATTAAAAAAAAGGGTTTGTATCAAACATATTTACAAATTAAAGCCTGATTATTATCGATAAAGTGCTATAAAAGGATAGAAGGAGGGGGCATATTAGAAAAGTGAAAGTAATTTTAGTAAATATAGGTATTTGTATTTTTTCATTATGTCTTTGTTTGTTTATATTGGAGGGGGTGCTGAGATTATTTTCCAAAACTTCTCTTTTGCGCGTCCAGCATCATAAATTATTTTGTGAGTATGATTCATTATTGGGGTGGAGGAAAATTCCTGGCGTAAAAGGTATTCATAAAACAGCAGAGTATTCTATTCCCGAAGTTATAAATTCAAAAGGTATTCGTGGTCCGGAGTACTCTTATGATAAAGATAATGAAGAATATAGAATTCTTGTAGTTGGTGATTCTTTTGTTGAAGGGTATACTGTTGAGTTTAACGAAATGTTTTCTGAAATAGTAAAGATGATGCTGAATAAAAGAGGGGATAGAAATTATGAGGTTATTAGTGCCGGAACAGGAGGGTATTGCACGGATCAGGAGTTTCTATTTTTTAAGGAAGAAGGTAAAAAATATAATCCCGACTTAACGGTGTTAATGTTTTGCGATAATGATATTATATATAATGCTAAATCCAAATACGACCAGGATTATAAACCGCTTTTTAAGCTTGAGGAAGGAAAGCTTCGATTAACAAATGTTCCTGTTCCGCCGAGAGAAAAGAGAGAAAAAAAATTCATTGAAACCGTTAAAAGGATTTTAAGAGAAAAAACCTATCTGTATAATTTCATTACTGACCGGGTGAAAAGTTTTAGAGGATTGCACGCGATAGCGATAAAGCTTGGATTAGCTCAGGAAACCAATACTTTGATTACAGATTTAAAGGTAAACCGGCATAAGGAGGTTTGGATTCCCTGTGAATTTAGGCCTTATAAGAAGAAGTGTTATGATGAAGAAATAGATAGGGCATGGCAGATAACGGAGGCATTACTTAGCGATTTTAAAAAAGAAGTTACTTTTATCGGCGGTAATTTGCTTGTGTTTCATATTCCTTCCCGGGCGGCGGTTTATCCAGAGGAATGGGAGGCAATGAAGAAAAGATATTGTTTATCGAAAGACGATTGGGATATTGATAATATCGGTAGAAAATTAGCTGATATTTGTAATAAGCAGGGTATTGATTTTATTGAACCGACAAAATTGTTTAAAGCCGAAGCGGATAAGCTTAACAAACAAGGGCAGCGATTATATTTCTTTTTTGATGGCCATTGGAATGTTAAGGGGCATCAATTAGTGGGGCAAATATTAATGGAATATATGAATAGCCATTATTTAAAAGAGAGCATATAAAATATGAAGACAATCGTTTTTTTAACTTATCTTAATCGTTCAGGGTCAACTTTTTTGTCGGCTCTTTTAAATCAATATGAGGATATCGGAGTAAGTTTAGAGGCGGGGTTGCCTGATGGCATTTTACGGTATCCTTTAAATATAGGGAAAAAGGCAGATATTGGGAAAGTTTTGAATTGCCTATACGCGGATAAAAAATTCAGTAGCTGGAATATTGACAGAATCCATCTGCAAAAGTTATTGGAGGAAAGCACATTGCCTCTTAAGTTTAGTTCGTTGTTAACTATGCTTATGAAGTGTTATTTTGATAAAAGAGGAGTTACTCCCCAAATCTATATTTATAAATGTGGGGATTATATTAATTATTTACCAGTTTTAAGACAAATTTTTCCTAATTCCAAAGTGATTTTTTTGATCAGAGACGGCAGGGCAGTTTATAATTCGCAGAAAAAATCATTCAGTAGTACGACTAATAAACTAATGGAAACAAATCCTCTGCGTTCAGCGTACAAATGGAGAGCGGTTATTAATTGTGTGAAACAATATTGTGTAGAGAATTGGTTTTATTGTCTTAAATACGAAGATTTGGTTTCTAATCCGAATGAAACTCTGGATAGGTTATTAGATTTTCTGAAGAGTAATAAAAAAATATTTCGGGAAAAGGAAAATTATTTTTCTGCTATCCCTCAAAGTCAAAAGCATTTACATCATAATATAATTAATTTTCCTTTATCTGAAAGAATATGTGCTTGGCAAAATGAACTTAATTTGCAAGAAATAGTTATTTATGAAAAATATGCGGGCAAGGTCCTTCGAGAGCAAGGATATAAGGTATGTTCTGATGAGGCGTTATATAATACCCAGCGATTTAGATGTTTATATTATAAAGTTGATTGGGTATTAAGTAAGATTAAATATGAGTTTCAAGCGGCAGTATGTATTAGCCGTTTTCTCGATGGGATATGGGCTATGATGTGTAAAATAAAATGTGTTCTCACAACATTGATGTTAAAGGGGAACTGATCTAAGAAATAAGATGTTTCTAATTTAATGCAGAGGATATGAATTTAGAAAACGGATTTAAAAATAAATATTTATTGATCATTTCACGTCTTTCGACCGTAGTCAAGGAAAAAAGGTATTTTTTCCCATATCAGGATGGGAAGTATATCGATGATATCGGGAAAAACTTTGCTAAGGTGAAGATGTTGTGTCCGGTTATAACCGAAAAAGATGAATGGTTTAATGTTTTTAAAGGATATAAGTATCAGTTTTCCTCTAATATTATTGAATTGATTTCTTTATTTGAAGATAATGACCAAAACCGAAGTATTTTCTTTAATATGTGGAAGCTTTTCAGGCAATATAAACAGATAAAAAGCTTAGTGAAAGAATCTGATATTGTTTTTGTTTTTATGCCGACATTTAGAGCGGTTATGGGAGTTTATCTTGCAAAAAAAATGAATAAAAAAGTTGTATTATATTCGGGGTCTGATTGGTTTGAAGCTGCCTTAATTTTATATCGGTGGAATAAGTGGCCGGCAAAATGGGGAAGAAAACTGTATGCCGGTGTCTGCGGTTATTTGGAAAATTGGGCTATGAAACATTGCGCGTTAAGGATTGTTAACGGTTATACTTTGATAGAAAAGTATAAGGCATTGCCGGGAGTAACGGTGAAAACTATTCCCTTAACGCATATCGAAAAGAATAATTTTTATTTCCGAGAAAAAGTATGTGAAAAAATTCCTATAAAACTGCTTTCGGTTGGAGCAGTTATTTTTCAAAAAGGATATGAGTATTTAATTGAAGCGGTTCATATTTTGAAACGCCGATATCCGCATCTAAAAATACAATTGTCGTTTGCCGGAGATTTTAAAGGCGATAATTATGAAATTAATCTGCGCGGTTTGATTGAAAAGTATCATTTGCGGGAACATGTTTTTTTTATGGGATACATAGGTGATAGAAGGCAATTACTGCAAAAATATAGAGAGGCGGATATATTTGTAATTTCGTCAATTCTTGAAGGATTTCCTCGTGTTATTTGGGAAGCAATGAGCCAAGGGTTGCCAGTTGTTGCTTCTAATATAACTAATATTAAGGGTGAGTTTAAAGAATATCGGGATGTTGTTCTTTTCGCGGAACAGAAAAATTCCCATTCATTCGCGGAACAGATATTCAAAGTAATTAATGATAAAAAATTATGTGAGAAAATACGGGAGAATGCGAAATGTTTGGTAACTAAAATTTTTTACCAGTCTCCCGCGTGGCAGTTTATGGAAGTATTGAAAAGCCGTGAAAATAAAGTGGGTTAACCCATTCTTTTATAGAAAATTGGTTAACTGAAAAAGATCCAATAATTTTGAGATAAAAGAGGTAAAAGTATGTGTGGTATCGCAGGTATTATAAAATTGAATAGTGATAATAAACTTTGTGAAAATCTAATTCGGCAGTCGTTGGAAGAAACCAAACATCGAGGACCTGATCATAGAGGCATTTTTTCGGAAACGGTAAAGTCGTGGAGTATTTGTTTTGGTATGAATCGGCTGGCTATTATTGATCTGACATCTTTAGGGAATCAGCCCATGTATTTAGATGATCGGGTTATAGTATATAATGGTGAGATTTATAACTATTTAGAATTAAAAGAAGAATTAATCAAAAAGGGGCATTGGTTTTTAGGGAATTCTGATACTGAAGTGATTCTCCACGCGTTTAAAGAATGGGGAATAACCAAGAGCATTTCAAGATTTGTAGGCATGTTCGCGATGGCTATTTTTGATCGAGCGGCCAGTAAGCTTTATCTTATTCGTGATCGAGTCGGAGAAAAACCTTTATACTATTATTATGACCGACAGCTTTTTGTTTTCGCTTCCGAATTAAAAGGTATTTTAATTCATGAGTTCGTCAAAAAAGATTTTGACGAAAACAGTATTTTTAATTATTTTATTTTTAACTCTGTCGCAGTGCCTCAATCGCTTTTTAAAGGTATTAAGCAAGTTTGTCCTGGCGAAATATTGACTGTTGATCTTAAATTAGATAAAGTCGAAGTTGAAACTTTGACGTATTGGCAGCTTCCGGAGTTAGTTCCTGATAATTTTTTAACAGAGAAAAGAGTACTGTCCGATTTAACAAGCCTTATTTATGAGGCAGTTAAAATAAGACTACGAAGCGATGCCGCAGTAGGTATATTTTTAAGCGGGGGTATTGACTCATCTTTAATTGCCGCGATGGCTTCAGAAATTTCGCCTTATATTAAAACTTTTACTATTGGGTATCAGGATAAAAAACATGACGAAACCAGGTATGCGGAATATGTTGCTAAGCATCTAAGAGTTAATCATACTACTATTCATCTGGATGAACAGTCCGCGGATGTTAATTTTGAAAATTTAGCGCGCATTTCGGATGATTGCACGGCAAATCTTTCTCTTATTCCTTATAATAGTTTAGCGCGAAAGACAAGAGAGCATGTGAAGGTTGCTTTATCCGGTGACGGAGGAGATGAGTTCTTCTGCGGGTATACAAATTACAGCCTTCTTGTAAAACTTTTTAAGTATAAATATGCTATTAAAGTGTTGTCTTCGGTATTTTGTTTTAATCGGAAAGCGAATATAATAAACGACATAGTTTCTCGCGCGGATAATATTAGTACGATAATGGCTCATTTTCGCGTAAAAGGAGGATTAATGAAAGTAGAAAATATATTCCGTCGAAGCCTTGTTAAAAAAGAAATTCATCAAAGAATAGATATAAAACGAAAATTATTAGAGAGAAGGATGAATTCGTCATTTTGGAATTTGAATTATTATGACGGCGCCGGCAATTATTTAACCGATACAGTCTTGAAGACTACGGATCGGACCAGTATGGCGCACAGCTTAGAAGTAAGACCGGTATTAACCGATCATCGAATCATAGAATACATGGCGCGTGTTCCGGAAAACATAATATTAAAAGGAAATAAGGATAAATTCTTACTGAGGGCTATTTTGAGCAGGTATTTACCTAAAAAATTTGTATTTAGCAGGGTCAAAAAAGGGTTTTCTGTTCCCCTGATTTCGGATTATAATACAAAATGGCAGAAAGCGATTACCGGCGCCTTAGATATTTTTCGAGGCATAAAATTTGATTTTTTCAACCAGCCGCAAGTTGAAAGAATTTTAACAGAAAATAAAAACCGGCGCAATATGGAACTTCAGTCGCGATTAGTTTTTTTAGCTCATTTTATGAAGATATGGGGCGTTGATTAATAGAATAAAGCAAAATGTATTAACGGCGTCCTTGCAAATATATTATAACGAGCTTATAATATTTTTCTCACGTGAATAACTTAAATATTATTATTGGATTTAAATTAATGTGGGGCTTCAGTTTCCCAAAGTATTTTATAAAGAGGGGGATGAATAAAGGTGAATATTTCAGTTAGAGATGATATTAAAGCGAATTATAATAATTATTACGATGCCGAATCGAAATGGCGTGAAATCGGTGCTCGCGA
>JAHISK010000088.1 GCA_018818105.1 Candidatus Omnitrophota bacterium
AATGCCTATCCGCAATTCAGTAAGCGGATACCTATCAGGAGGGAAATCCGACGCCATATGGAACGCGGTAAAAAACAGCACCGCCAGAGGAATAACCAGCGTAGCCCTAGAATGGGGCGCGCAGGAACTAGACCTAGACCCATTTATAGCGTCTCTATCAACGGCATCATTAACCGGCGCGTTAGAAGGTATATTAGAAGGCAGAAATCCGTTAGAAGGAATGTATGATACCTATTTTAAGGCAGGAAACGGCCTCCTAACATTAGGCGGGACAGGCGCTACCGAATGGGAAAAAGCGGCGTACTTATCAAGAGTAAAAGATTTCAGTGAGATAATAAAAGAGCAGGGCATAGAATACGCGTTAGAAACCTACGCGACAAGCTTTTTGCAGTCGGAAACAATCGACAACATCTGGAAACTAGGCGGGATATATGACTTACTATCTAATGAGGATCAGATTGAGATTACGGAGAATGATAAGAAAGAAAAAGTTAAACGAATATACACAGATTTGATTAAACATGACTATATAGATTTATCTTTGAAAGATGACAGCTTAGTGGGGTATAGAGAAGGCAATGTTACATTTCATTGTGAGTTTGGGATAGGCAAGAATGGAAAGCCTAAGCTTAAGACTGGAGAAAGAGAAGAGGAATTAGCTAATGGAAGTAAAATAAAAGTATATGTTGAAAAATGTAATGTAGTTAAAATAGAAGAAAGAAATGAAATTGGAGAATTGCAAATGACTATATTGAAAAAAAATGGTTATGATAGTATAGTATTTGGTAAGAATAATAAAATCCAAACAGCTATTGTACAAATGAAAATTGCAGATAAGACACATTTAGTTTGTTCATTCGAAGAAGGGATGCTAACATCAATAGAGAAGTTGTTTGATGGGGAACAAATTCTAAAGGTACAAAATAATCCAGATATTGAAAGCACAGAATTGAATATTCCTATTCTAAGAGCACCTGACCCTGAAAATGATATTCCTTTTATCCTAGATAAAGAAGTTAAAAATATTGATAACGATACTATTCTAATTAACGCTAAATTGGCTTTTAGTATCCATGAAGATCAACTCGCAGATAATTTGGTAGATAAGTTGAAAGAATATTGTGAAGTTCTAGTAAGAGAGAAAATAGTTGATTCAACCATTAATTTTTTTACAAAATATAAAATATTATCTTATTTATTTGATTTAACTGGTATAAAAGATACTATTCAAAGTGAAATAAATCCAACGTATAATACTATAACATCTATCGATAGTGAGCGAATATATAATATTTGGGAAGAATTTGATCAAACCGTAAAAAATGGTTTCTTGACGGCTTACGAATATACTTCTATAAAATATGAGCCTAGTCTAACAGAAGATATGATGAACAAAGCAATAGAAGGAGCGTTTAAGTTAATTCCTCTTTTAGGAGAAATAAACACAGGTATGCCGGATAAAGGAGAAGTTGTTCATATTTCACGTTTTCAAACGGTTGATTCAAATGATTACTATAGAATAGTAGAGCTACGCTATAACTATGGCACCTTTAAAGATCCTTCGGGAAGATTACGAGAAGGAACGAAATATGTAGATTTTAAAGTGTATAGGGCTGAGAATCCTAACGATTATAGTCTTTCTCGTGGTTATTTTATTGAAGAGCATATTCGTGCTCCAATATTTTAGGAGATTTATGAAATATATTAAATTATTAAGAATTATTATTGGTATTTTTTTATTAGGCGTTATTTCGTGTTCTAACGTACCTTCTAAGTTTAAGTCTAATTCTGAACCCAATGGTTACAGCGATTTGAAATGGGGCACAAATTTAACTGCTTTAACGGACATGGTAAAGATTCGAACTGATCCATTTCTTAAAGTCGATATATATACTCGTAAAAATGAAAGTCTAAAAAAAGGAATGATAAAATTCAAAAGAATCGAATATGCCTTTTGGAAAAATAAATTTAAAAGTGTTTCCTTTTGTATTGAAAAAGGATATTGGAATTGGTTGTTTTTGAAAATAGGAACTTTTAAAAAATATGGAAAAGGTGTAAAACATAAAATGTTTGAAGGGGTAGAATACCTTTGGCAAGGGGAAAAAACCAATGCCATATTATTAAGAGCTAAATCCAAAACTTCTCAATGTGGTGGTGTTCTTGTAATTGAATCCGTAGAAATACAAAAACAAATAACCGCATATTTAAAAAATTCAAGGAAAGGTGTCCGGTAGATTTTTTATTGTTTTAATCATTTTTATTTTTAGCTTATTTATTTCTTTGCAGTATTTTAATCGTAGATTATCTTCCCCATTGAATTATCCAAATTATTCTTCTCCAGAAATAACTTTAGAGACTGTTGATTATGCCTATAATATAAATGATTACGAAGTCTTCTTGGATTCGTTAACACTAAAAAATCAGTTATATTACGGAAAAACGAAAAAGGAACAAATCGAAAAACTTAAAGAATTATGGAAGCATAAAAGAGATATCATAACACATGATATTTTAAGTGTTAAATATATGAACCAAGAAAAAACTTTAGCGCAATTAATAATTCGTGTAAAACAAAATGGTAAAATAACTGTTAGACGAACTGTTGTTGCGTTTGAAAAAGAAAACGGTTTGTGGAAATTTGATTTTGGGAATATGGAACGTAGTTTTAGATAATAGTTTCAGACAGCTAACAGAGTCAGAATGAGATATCCCGGGTTTGACGGACACTGAAAAACGGGTACAATGCCCGAAGGAGGTGTTTGAGCTAACCCGGGTTTGACGGACATATTAATTATGAGACACTTCTAATTCCATCGTTTCCGGAGTAACATAATTTAATGCTTGATGCAACCTCTGTCGGTTATAAAAAATCTCTATGAATTTAAATATTTCTGATCTTGCTTGATTTCTTGTCATGAATCTTTGTCCATAGATTAACTCATTCTTTAGCGTACTGAAAAAACTTTCTGCTACGGCATTATCGTAGCAATTTCCTTTTCTACTCATGCTCGGCACAAGGCCTGATGCGATTAACTTATTCCTGTAGTCTTCTGAGCCGTAAATACTGCCACGATCCGTATGATGTAATACTGCTGATTGATGTTTACGATTTCTTAAGGCCATGTTAAGTGCATTAAGAACTAATTCTTTGTTGTTTCTCTCAGACATTGACCAACCGATTACCTTACGCGAATATAAGTCTAATAGTATCGCCAAGTACAACCATCCATTTCGTGTTCCTATAAAGGTTACATCACCTACCCATACTTTATTTGGCTTTGCGACTTGAAAACAGCGATTTAACCTATTTGGTGCTATCCACTCGGTATTCTTTGATAGAGTTGTAACTTTAAACCGCCTACGACGTTTACTTGCAATGCCATTAACCTTACGAAGCCGTGCTACTTGATGCTTACCACAAGAGATACCTTTTACTTTAAGCGCTTTCCATGTTTTGATTGTTCCGTAGTTCTCTCTTGAAGCAATATGAACCTGCTTAATCTCTGCAATCAAACAATTATCAAATAGCTTTCTTTTACTTAATGGTCTTATTTTCCAAGCATAATAACTGCTTCTACTGACTTTTAAAACCTTACACATTTTTTGGACCCCATGTTGATTACACTTTTCTTTGATGAATGCATACTTTACTTGAGGTCCCTTGCAAAGTATGCTGCCGCTTTTTTTAATATATCTCGTTCTTCTCGCAATCGGGTATTTTCTTTTTTAAGTCGGGCGTTCTCACTAAGTTGATCGTTTGTGGGTCTACCAGGACCAGAAAAAGCAGACTCTCCTTTTACTTTAAGCTGATCTTTCCAACGATAGAGCAAAGTACGCTTTACGCCTAACTCCATAGCTAATTCACTGGCAGGCTTATCGCCTAGATTTAGAAGCCTGACCGCCTCAACTTTAAACTCTTTTGGATATCTTCCTAGTTTGCTCATCAGACACCTCCTTCGGATATTGTATCCGATTTTTAGTGTCCGTCAAACCCGGGTTAGCTCACTCCGTCCCCTATCCCAAGAATAATTAAAAGGATAGGGGACGGAGTTAACTTATTAACTATTGAAATTGTCTTTTTGCCAAATATAATATAGTCATGCCCCGCTTCAAAGATGCTTTAGATAAAACAAAATCAGTTTGTTTCGTTA
>JAHISK010000089.1 GCA_018818105.1 Candidatus Omnitrophota bacterium
AGGGGTACGGTTTTTTGCTGATTGTTATTTAGCCCGATTTTATCAACTCCTGCGATATTCTTCTTTATGAAAATCGGGAGTTCCTTTTGATATGGCAAAAAATTAACATAAGTTATTTTATCGCTGAAGTTGCGCGATAGGCTTATAGACTTACTTTGCCTGTCGCGCTACTTTCGATAAAACTAACTTATGTTGAAGTTCCCCTATTCACCTCTAAGTACATATCTAACCTCTGGCATCAGCACCTTGCCATTTCCCCTCTTTAAATCCTCTGGCCCCGACCCTTCGGGGCCGTTGCCCGTAACGACTGTCCAAGGAGCGAAGGGCAACCTTTACCTTACGCCACAGCTCTTACTTTATCAGATTAAATATTACCTTCCGCGGTAGGACGTACGCACTAACGATTGGTTTTGACAGAGCCTATCACCTTTGGCTTAAGCTGCCACCCTTTCATTTCAATGGTTTTTCAGGACTTTTGTGGCTGATAATCAAAGATATTGAGTTTTAGAGGGGGGTTAGATGATCTGGCAAAAGTGTGGTGTAAGTATGCGCATTTGCGGGTAGTTATGATACGAGTTTACCTACAGGCTGGGGTGGCAGGGAGGGTATCTTTTCACATTTCAAGGGCTGACCCTGTTATTTTTTTGCTAAGAATTTCTCGTAATCATATCTGCTAATATATATCTTTTTACGGTCATCTCCCCTGCTGGTTATATGATATAAACAATCCTCTACCTGCAACCGATATGGTCTTGCCATATATCTATCCTATCAAAACAACAACTCTTGTCAATTCTTTTCACATTTCAAGGGCTGACCCTGTTATTTTTTTCGAAGGGCCACCCTTTCATTTCAATGGTTTTTCAGGACTTTTATGGTTAATAATCAAAGATGTTGAGTTTTAGAGGGGGGTTAGATGATCTGGCAAAAGTGTGGTGTAAGTATTCGTATTTGCGGGTAGTTATGATACGAGATTGCCTACATGTAGTCAAGTCGAGACTTGACCCCTTTAATTTCCATTGGATTTGTCTGTTATAGTAATTTCTACCTTATTAGAATTAATTTGTCCTACCCATATATTTTTTAAGTTATACAATTTTTCTCCTTCTTCTTTCCATATATCTAAGCTTTCATAAACGCCTTTTAAGGTATACTTGCCCACATCATTTAAGGCTATAACTGAATTTTCAAAATCAATCCATAACTTATTATGCGTCTCTATCTTTTTAACTTTACTTGTTGTATCTTCAAAATCTTCATATTGAGGCCATATTTTATCGCTGTCTGCTTTTGTAATTTTTCCGATTATGTCTAAAGTATATCTTTGACCTTTTGGAATAATAATATACTTATCTCTATTAAGATGTATTTCTAATTCATAAATTATCTTTTTTAACCAAGTCAACTCATTCTCTTTATTATCGTAGCCCTTAATCCAATTAGCGCTATACCCTTTATTTGAATTAACAAAAATAATATCTCTATCAGAAATGTTTTGTATAATATACGTTATTACTAAATTTTCATCTATAAAGTAATTTTTTTTATTTGTTTCAATATTAAGCGTTAAAGAATTAGTTAAACTAAATTTGTTTGACATAGCTTCTCCTTTTTTAAATAGATTAAAGCAAAGGAAACTAAAAAGGATAAAACCAATAATAAATATGTTTTTTCGTCTCATAGTATGACTTTTTTAAAATCTGCCCTTATAAGCATTCCGTATTTGTTCATTCGAATAGTTAGTTACACCTAATCCTAATTCACTATCAACGGCATAGGCATTATTAAAAGCCTCTCGTTCACTCCAAAATCCATATACTTGTCCCTCTTGATGTTGAACTAAATGACTTCCTTCATGGGCTAATCTACCTGTAAGGATAGGGGACGGAGTTAACTTATTAACTTATACTCCTTCTCCTCTGCTATCTTTTCTCCTTTGGTAATATTCTTGGATACCGCGGGATTGGAAATACCTAGAAATTCCGATTTATCTATGCTTTCATCTATGATAAAAAGAAGATGTCAATAGTTAATTAGTTAACTCCGTCCCCTATCTCATAAATTATTTGTTTCTCCATTTTTTTCAATAATTTGGAAATCACCCCTTCTCACCCCTCAATTCTATACATATTTAATTTGGG